>NZ_JBHXNP010000019.1:0-98289 GCF_042719495.1 Streptomyces sp. NPDC058525 | reverse complement strand
CCGCCATGGAAGAGGCCACCTTCCTCACCCGCTTCGCCCGCTCGGTCACCATCGTCCACCGCCGCTCCACCCTGCGCGCCTCCAAGGTCATGCAGAACCGGGCCTTCACCGACGACAAGATCTCCTTCGCCTTCGACAGCGAAATCGCCGAGATCAAGGACACCAACGGCATGCTCTCCGGCGTCGTCCTGCGCGACACCTTCACCGGAAAGCTCCGCGACCTCGACGTCACCGGCCTGTTCATCGCCATCGGACACGACCCCCGCACCGAGCTGTTCACCGGACAGGTCGACCTCGACGACGAGGGCTACATCAAGGTCGCCTCACCCTCGACCCGCACGAACATCCCTGGCGTCTTCGCAGCCGGCGACGTCGTCGACCACACCTACCGCCAGGCCATCACCGCAGCCGGCTCCGGCTGCGCAGCGGCCCTCGACGCCGAGCGCTACCTCGCCGCCCTGAGCGACAGCAGCACCGACATCGGCATGGCGCAGGTCAACGCCTGACCGACTGGCCCCCACCCCAGGGTGGGGGCCAGTCTGGAACCCCGACGCTGTTCCCGCGACCGGCCAGACCCCCAGCGCTCCGGCGACCGGCCGCACGGGCCGGCCCAGCAGTGCACCACCTGGTGCGACCCACGCGATGAGGCCCTCCCAACCGCGGCCCCCTCGTCCGCTGAGTGCGCGGGGGCTGGGCTGGGCTGGGCTGGGCTGGGCTGGGCTGGGCTGGCACAGCGTGACCGTCGTCGACGAGCCAGCGCGGGCACGAGCACCAGAGACCGCGAGTAAATCGGGCAGGCCGTGCATTCGGTGAGCCACTCCACGATTTCGCCGCAGGAGGCTGCGCGGCGATCTTCGGGCTCGATAGGGTGGCCCGTGTCGGCACCCCAGGTCCCGGCGCAGGGTAAAAGCGGGAGGTGGGGCGGGTGTTGATACCTGCGCAGCAGGCGATGGAGCACGCCCTGGACGTCGGCGGTCGCCTGGTCGATCTCACCCGGAGGGAAAGCCGCGGCCATGGGCAGGTGTGCCCATGGGAGCTGGTGGTGACCATCGGCCAGGAGCCCAAGGACCGCGCCGCGGCCGCCTGGATCATCGCGGACGAGGTGATGCAGGCCCGCACCGACCTAGACGATCATGCCTACCAACTCTGGCGCGACCACGTCCTGGCCGGCACCACTCTGGCTGGCCCCGACCACGCGCACGTCCTTCTGTACGCGGGTCCTGTGTTCGAGGCCAACGACGACACTGGTGTTACCGGCTACGTAGGCGAGTGGCTCTGGTACCTCACCACCCGTGACCTCCCCCCTGAACCCGGACGCAGCGTGGAAATCCTGGACCCGCCGTCGTCAACGGTGACCGACAGCGGGCCCGACGGGCTGCTGATTCACCGCGTGCCCGGCAGCGAGCTGGGGTTCGTCTTTCGGTTGTGGGAGATGAAGAAGTTCACCGCGGAGAAGACGAAGCCGAGCGACACGATCCGCAAGGCATGGCAGCAGCTGAACACCTGGGGCGCACGGTACCTGGGTCAGATCTCGTGGGGAGGACGGGAGCTCGCCCCCGACACCCGCGGGTTTGTCGCTTCGATGGCGCGGCAGTGGGTGGATGCGAAGGAGTCGGGCAGCGGCGGGGTCAGCGTGGCCATGAATGCCGCGGACACCCCGGATACAGCCTTCGAACGTTCCCACTCGCACTTCACCACCCATACCCACGCGGGCGCACTGCAAGGCTTGGTGGTGGCAATCGAGGATCTTGAGGACTTCGCCAAGACCGTAAGGAGGTACGTGTGGAGCGCACTCTAGACCCGGAGGTGCTCGCATCTGCGCTCGGCGAGTACCGGGTGGGCGGGGTGCTGCCCAGCGCTGCGGACCTGCTGGCGGCGATGACCGAGTTGGAGGTCGCGGCGTTCCGCGGTGAGCGGGAGATTGAGGACGAGACGCTCGCCACCGCGTGGTTTCTGCACGGCCTCGCCGCACTGGACCCGGATACTCCCGGCTACGACGCGGTACGTGTGCGACAGGCCTTCGCCACCAGCGCGCACCTGATGGACCTCGCCCTCGGTGACGACCGGCGTCCGGCGGTCGAACGGCTCCAGATCGCCTTCGCCGCGCAGGCCGGATACCGGCGCAGCGAGCAGGACCCGAACGCCACCGCCGTCTACCGACAGATCAGCCCTCTGATCGACTTCACCGGTGAACTCCGCCTGCACATCGGCACCCTCGCGGTGGAGGCTGGCGTGGTCTTTCTCAGCTTCGATCGGCCGGAGCTGGGTCGGGCGCTACGGGCGTGGCGGCGGCAACTGCGCGGGGTGCGGGCAGTGATGCGTCGCGAGTCCCTTACGGGGACCATGTATGGACCCGCGGAGGCCGTCGTTGAGGCAGTCTTCCATCTGTACCAGTTCCTGGGGTTCGGCGAGGAGCAAAATCTTCTGACCGCGCAGCGGCTGCTCATGGACGTGATGACGGAGACGGCTGGCCGTGGTGACCGGCTGGCGCGGTGGGTTGCCGCGCACCTGTTCCAGCTGAGCGGGGAGATGTCGGCCAGCAGCCTGTACCAGCTGCTTCCCCCGGGGACTCCCCCGGCAGTGGCGCGGAGCTTCGCGTTGTCGAGGCCGCCGGTGATGACGCTCTGGCCGCCGCAGCGCGAGCTCCTGAAGCTGGAGCGCGGCAACCCGCTCGATCCGGCGACGTCACGCAGCCTGATCAGCGTGCCGACCAGTGCGGGCAAGACACTGATGGCTCAGCTGGTGATCTGCTCGCACCTGGCGCAGCGCCCCGGGCGCGTGGTGTACGTGTCGCCGATGCGCAGTCTTGGGCGGGAGATGCGCTCGGCGCTGCGAGGCCGACTGCGGGTGCTCGGGCGGCGCCTGGCCGCGGAGCAGCCGAAGTTCCCACTGGGCGCGTGGGCCTCGTCAGCCGAGTCGGACGGTGCGGACGTGGAGATCGTCACCCCCGAGCGGCTCATGCACATGATCCGCAACAACCCCGGCGAGGCGCTGGCCGATGTCGGGCTAGTCGTCGTCGACGAGGCCCACCACCTGGGCCAGGGCAGGCGCGGCTTCGTGCTGGAGAGCCTGCTCGCGCTGCTGCAGGCCCGCATCGACGTCCGGCTGGTGCTGCTGTCCGCGGCCGTCGGCAACAAGGGCGACATCGCCTCGTGGCTTGACCCGCAGCGCCCGGAGCGGGAGGTCTACTTCACCGATACTTGGCGAGGCCCGCGCCGGATGCACGGCCTCATGTACCCGAACCTGATGGCTGAGCAGGCCGAGCTGGCGGAGCGGCTGCCGACGGCGAAGCATGCCTCGCCGGTGCTCGCCACCGTACCGGTCGAGACCCTTCTCGCCGTCCGGCCGACCGCCTCCTCCACCATCGCCCGGCTGACCACCGGCGAGGTGGGCACGCGGCGCTTCGCCGGTGCCGCAGGGCGGTGGACTGCCCGGACTCGTCTTCCGGGCGGGATCGCCGACTATAAGGCCTTCGCCGCCGGGGCCGCGGAGCTCACCGCCTCCGGCAGCGTCCTAATGGTCGTCGGCACCAGGCGCGAGGCCCGTGACGCGGCGCTCGCCATCGCCGACCGCCTGCCCGAGCGATCCGAGGCCACGGCCCTGACCGACTATCTCGCCGACACCCTCGGCGAGGAGCACCCGTTGGTGCGCTGCACCCGGCACGGCGTCGCCTACCACCACGGCGCCCTGCCCGAGGACGTCCTGCACGCCATCGAGGGCGCGCTGCGCCGCGATGATCTCCTGGCGATCGCCAGCACCAGCACCCTCACCGACGGCGTCAACCTGCCCGTGCGCACCGTCATCGTCCACCACAAGGTCGACGGCGACCCGCTCACCTACGACGGCCAGCGCGCCCTATCCCCTGCCGAACTCCTCAACGCCATCGGCCGCGCCGGGCGGGCTGGCCGGGAAAGCGAGGGCTGGATCTTCCTGACCCGGCCCTACCCGCCCCACCCCACCGAATTTGACATCCTCAACCCCGACCCGGAGCAGCTGCGCGTCGTCTCCACACTGCTAACCAGCGATGCCCTGGCCGATCTCGCCGCCGCCGAGGACGCCCTGCGGCAGGACGCCGACGGCGTCTTCGCGCTGGCCGACGGCGTCGCCGCGGACTTCGCCTCCTTCGTCTGGCTCGTCCTGCATCTCCACGCTGCCTCGCCGGCGCCGCAGGGCGGTCCCCTCGACACCCTGGACTCGCTGTTCGCCCTGTCCCAAACCGGTAACGGGCGGACCACCAGCCGGTGGCTCTCCCTCGCGGACCAGGTCGCGGCAGTGTTCGAGACCACCGACCCCGCCCCGGCCGGCAGGTGGGCTGGAACCGGCACCAGCCTGGGGTCGGCCCGCTACCTCGACTGGCTCGCAAAGCACCTTGCCGTGCTGCTCAACCGGGACGCTGTGGACAACGCCACCCGAACCACCGGCGGCGACTGGCACGCTGAACCGGCGGAGTGGCCGCTGCAGCGCACCCTCGACTTCCTCACCGAGCTCCAGGTCTTCGACCGCTTGCTCGAGCATCTCCCGGAGGTCACCAAGACCTGGAGCTTCAAGGACAGGGAAACCCGGGGCACGCAGATGAGCGTCCCGGTCGCCCCTGCGCTCCGCGAGTGGATCTCCGGCGCCGCGATCCCCGACCTCGCCCGCTCCTGGCAGCCTGATATTCCGGCTGCGTGGGCGCTCGAGCAGGCGGTACGCAATATCAGCACCGCCTTCGGGCATGCCCTGAGCTGGACCGTCGGCGCCTTGATCAACCTGGTCAACACCAGCCCCGAGCTCTCCCCCGACGCGCCCAGGCTGAACCAGCACACGGCCTGGCACATCCGGCACGGCGTCGACACCGAACAGGCTCTGACCCTACTTACCTCCGGCGTCACCTCCCGGCGCATCGCGCACCTCCTCGGCCGCGACGCCGCCCGTCTCGGGCACCGGTCGGCCGACCTCCGACGGTGGACCGCCCAACACCACATCGACGGCTGGGCGCAGCAGTACGGGGCGAGCGACTACGAAGTCCAGGACCTCCTCGACTACGTCCGCACTCCTTCCGACCCGATCAACCGGCTTCTCGACGACCGCGCCACCACCACTCCGCTGACCCGGCTGGTACCGGGAACGCCCGACGGGCCGGTCGACGTCGCACGACCCAGCGAACGCCACCCGACCATCCGCATCGGCCGCGACCGGCACCGGGTGGCAACCGTGCCAGCCGAACGGCACCTCGACGTCCTCGCGATGCTCGAGAGTGGCCTCGACCTCGACCACCGCCTCCACAACGGGCAACTCGTCACCACCCGCCGCAGCCGGTAGCCACCGGCCCGCTAGGCCAGCGGGGCCGGTCCGGCCCCGCCGCCGCCGGACATCAAGAGCTGCAGCCATTTGCCCTTGCCCAGCCGGTCAGCTCTACGCATCGAGCAAGTCCGAGGCTGCTGCCCAGTGGGGTCGACCTGAACCGCTCAAGGGTCGTGGTCGGCACAGGAAGCAGACGGCAGCGGACGAGCAGGGCCGAACTGACGGAGACCGAGGTGCCCAGACTGCCACGACGAGCAGCCGGCCCGGCAAAACTCCCCCGCGCGTCAGCGACCGCGAGCAAAACTTCCTGTCTCGTGCTCTCGCAGCATGCCGAACCTCCGTCTAGACCACACCCTCAACATCCAGAGAGAATGCTCCATGGCCGTCTCCAAGCGCCTCCGATACGAAGTCCTCCGCCGGGACAACCACACCTGCCGATACTGCGGCGCCTCCGCGCCCGACGTCCCACTGCGCGTCGACCATGTCACCCCCGTTGCGCTTGGCGGCACGGACACCCCCAACAACCTCGTCACGAGCTGCGAGCCGTGCAACAGCGGGAAGAGTTCCGGCACCGTCGACAGCGCCCTGGTCGAGAACGTCGCCGACGACGCCCTCCGTTGGGCCGCCGCTATGCAGCAGGCCGCCGACAACCTTCTCGAACAGGAGAGGCCCAAGCTCGAATACCGCGCCGCATTCCTGAAGGAGTGGAACCGCTGGGGCTACGGCGAAGGCGACGACCGCAAAGCCATCGAGCTGCCTGGCGACTGGAAGCCCAGCGTCGAACGCTTTCGAGTCGCGGGACTGCCCGCCTGGGTCTGGGGCGAGATCATCGACACCGCCATGGGCTACGACAAGGTCCTCGACCCCAACAAGTTCAAGTACTGCTGCGGCATTGCATGGAACAAAGTCGGCGTCCTGCAGGAAGGGGCTCGGCGGATCGTCGGTGCCACGCGGCCGCCCGCTCATCTCGACATGCGGCAAGCGGTGCTCGAGGCAGCCTTTGCGGTGTGGCACTGCGGTTTGAGTGACGGCGAGGACGCCCCGACCCCCAAACAGGTCGACGAGTTCCGCGAAAGCCTCGCAGGCCTCACCGAGGCCGATCTGGCGGATCCCGAGGTGATCGTCCAGGCCGCTCAGTACGCCACCTACTTCGGGATGAGCAATTTTGCCGAAGCACGCCGGGACATGGACCACGACGCGGTCGCCCGCGCATGGAACTCAGCATGGCCAACTACGTGGGTCCCGGGTAATGAAGAGTGGGGCGGCAAGATCGTCGGTGGCCCCACGGACATACAGCGCAAGTGGGTCAGGGAGCAGATCGAGAAGCTCCTCGACGCCGAGGTCAACGTGCACCGCCTCGTGCGCGCGGCCAGTCACGCGGGGTCGCACAAGTCGGCTCGGATATACCACGGACTGTCCGACTCCGAGCTCGAGGTGACAGGGGTCAGTAGTTGGCAGTCGAAGGCTGCCGAACTCTGGCGCGTCGCCTACACAGCGTCAACCATGGTCGAGCCGACGGTGGAGGAAACCGCCAGGTTCTTCAAAGGCCTCCGGGGCGTCGTGTCGCTCGGCGAGTTCTACCTGGCCGACATCTACCAGGCGGCATCCGCTGCTGGCTGCTATCAAGATCCGGACCTGCTCCCCTGCCTCACGCAGCACCTGTCCGTGTTCGAGGCGGCGGCTCTCCCCGTCCGGGATGAGGGCTGATGGCGCCCACGGCAGCCTGCCGATGGCTACGCGTCGCCCGCAACGCTCCCCCCGATCATCGCGCGTCCCGTCTTAGAGCGGAGTCACTTGACGCCCCTTCACCTATCCACCGAGTCTCGTGAAGGCCTGAACCCCAGGCCCTTGGCGCTGCTCTCCTCGCGAGCCGATCCCCAAGCCGCAGCGGGGCTCACTACCGGGGCCTCACGGACCCGTGTCACCTCACTGCAGGCAAGAGGGATCACTGCAGCGGTCGCGGCGCTCGCTTCGGTGAGGGCGTGCTGTCAGCGCATGCCGGTATCCTGACGCCGACTGCTTTCAAGGGGGGAACGGTGTCAACCGTACGTTCTAGCCGGAGAATTGAGCGGGCCGGCGTTAACGCCCTGCGTGCACTCCTCGAAGAGCACGATCACATCGTTCAGGAAATCGACGGTGGAAACGATCACGGCGAGGACATGATCGTGAACTTCACTCGGGGCGGGAAGCGAACGGGCTGCTGGATCGCCATCCAAGTAAAGAGTGGAAAAAAGTACAAGCGAGCCAATGGGTATGCAATCCCCGTAGAAGACCACTTCGACGACTGGCGGCAGAGCCGGATCCCTATCGTTGGCGTCGTGTACGACATGAAGAAGAAAGAGCTGTTCTGGGTTAATCTCACCGAACGGTTACGATCCACCAAAGAAAGCCCGGGCTGGGTGCAAGTAGCTAACGCGGCCCAACTCAACGGGGACACCGTGGATGGATTCCATTCAGAAATCTCATCGTACGCGGGCGATACGCGGATGCGCATTCGCGCAGCGAACGAGGAAGAGGCTTTTACCGAGGCTGTTCGCGCGCGACAAGGGCTGGACCCCGAAACCGCACCCAACCCTCTCTTCGAAGGAATGGCCGACTTCGCCCTTCGCCATGAGGAACGACTTCAGGTGATCGCGCGAGACCTACGGCGGTCCATCCCAATCCAAGCCCTGGTCTTGATCATGGCATGGGAGTGGCCCCGGCAGATCCGCTTCGTTGAGGGGTCCACGGACATGAACCCCGTCCCGTGGGTTCTGGGCCTCTATTCTTTCATGTTCCTTATGTCCCTCACGATCTTCTTTGAGTTGAGGGCGGGACGGAAACCCAAAGAGACCGGCAACTGGCTGATCCTCATTGCCAGCAATTTTCTATGGCTTCCGATCATGGACCCCGATGGCGATCAAGGCTGGTGGGGAACTACATGGATCATTGCTGGAATCGTGATCCCCTCTTTCGGCATCAAACTCCTGTACATCAGCTTCATCCGGTACGCCCGCGACCGAAAAAGGAAGCAGCAGCGAGTCGGTTTTTGACCCATACGAACTCGATAGCGTATAGGGAAATCCGCGCGGCTCGGACCGCGTTCGGCCCTCGCCAATGCGCGATGTCCGCTGGCGGCAGACGCAGCGGCCAGTGAGCGCGTGCGGTTGTCAGTGGCCCCTGTCACGATCGATGCGGCGGCCCATCGCGGTCGTGTGGCGAGCGGAGGCCAGCATGCCCAACAGGTACGTGCGACTGGCAGGATTCGACCAGCGACTGGATCTGACGAAACCGGACCTCGGAGTGGCCGGCGGCGCTGCGCTGCTCGAACAGCTGCTCAATGACCGCCGGTTGCCCGTACAACGCCGCGGCCTCACGTGCGCGGAGGTATGTGAGAAGCGGGGCTTCATCGAGCCAATGTCGGTGTACCGGCGACTGGGCAAGGTCGTCGCTGCCCACATGCGAAGCGACGCCGAGGACCGGCACCACGGCGGTGGAGAGTCTGACGAACACAAGGCGTACAAAGACCGGGCGGTTCGTGCCGCAGAGGAAGGCGGGCACGCTGCCGTCCAGGAACGATCGAGCAAGGACCGCGCAGTCCGCAGCGACGTCCTGATCCGCGGTACGGACGGTGTACTCCTCGGGTTCGAGTCACAACTGTCCCCGCGCAACCCGCGTGAGATTCAAGCACGGGACGTGGCGGCCCGACGGGCGGGCGTGCTGGACGCATGGCAGACGAACAGCCAGGACATGGCGCGGGACACGACGGTTCCATGGTTGCGTACCGACCGCGTCCCCTTGGAACTGATCATGAAGCGGGACTCCCCCATCCCGTTCCGCGGCGGTATCCGACGCATCGAACTCGCCAAGTGCGACGAGCGGTTCCCAGGGCCGTGTCCGAAGAAGCGGACAGGGAAATGCGGAGGCTGGCATCCGACCACGCGACCTGCGGAACGCCCCTTCGACGAATTCATCCGAGATGCCGCCTCCGGGCTTTACGTACGAGCGATCGTCAAGGTGAAGCGGACGGCGTTCGAGTTCTGGACCCCCGCTGCCGATCACACTGCGTACCTCGACGCGACATCGGGCGAACCGCCTGCCGTCATGCCGAGGCAACGTCAGGTACGGCGTCCTATGGAGGACGGCGACCCGACGTGCCGCGTTCGGCCGCCGGCAGCGCCGGACCACGAGACCGCGCCGCTCCCCTACATCCCGGCACCCCGCTCGCCGGAGTCCGTCCCTAGCACAAGGCCTGCGGTGACAGGGTCACGGCCGATCGCCTACCGGGGCAAGTGCGGGGCTGGGGTACAGCCATGCGGGGCGCCCGCGCGGTTCTATCCCGCAGGATGGCTCTGCGACGACCACCGGCCGTAGCCGACAGGACGGGACACCCGCAGAGGGCCCTCCCTGCTCCCGATCGCTCCCACGACTTCCCGCTCCTGACCGACCCCTACCGCCCAGGCCAGCGGGTACCAAGATCCGGACCATTTCCGGACCAGCCCCCGCCCGAGAGCCTTACGAAGCACCGTTTTCCCAGGTCAGCATGGGTTCATCTGCTGTACCACCAGCAGACCAAGAACGTTTATTGCAGCTATTCCCCGAAGGCAGTTGGGTTCTTCTAGAGTCCCAAGTCGAGCCCCTGGAAGGGAAATCACCCTCCCGAAGCCAGTTCCGACACATCACCCAACGACACCGAACCGTTACGTTAAGTACGGAACGGGGCCGCTCAGTCGCGCCTCCCGGACCAGTCACGGACCAGATTCCGCCCGGATCGAGAGCCGAGTCAGGCCGCATTGCCCAAGCGCTGTTCTGTACCAGGGGGCAGCGGGCGGCTCGGCCTTCTCGGCTGCCCGCCGAAAGGCTGCTGCATTGCTCCGGAAGCTCGGGCGCACGGACCATGCACTCGAACGGGCGTCGGCGGCGGATGGTCCGACCGGAGCGTCCACCGCCGACGTACCCCTACCGCATCTGGGTGATCTTGTCCTTGCCGTCATCGTTCTGCTGTGCCGGGGCTGATCGGGGCGCGAACATGACCGGGATGGCGCCCGTGGGGCAGGTGCAGGACCGGTCGCGGTGGCCGCACGCACCCTGGGGCAAGCCATCGGCATCCGACTGGCTCGGATTCGTGCTGTCGCCGGCGAGTTGATGACAGCACGCAGCGGGCCGGATCGGCTATGACCTGGCGGCCGCACGGCCGCCCACGACAAGCAAGGGAATGCCAGATGACAAGCACGGTGAACTTCATCGCGGACAGGCTCGGTATCGCACCGGGCGCGGTGGTGCAGGAGCTGGGGTGGGGCGAGGACTGCGACGATGCGGTCCGGGAAGCGGTGGAGGAGCGCGCCGGCTCGGAGCTCCTCGACGAGGAGACCGACACAGCCGTCGACGTGGTCCTGCTGTGGTGGCGGGAGGACGACGGTGACCTGACGGACGCGCTCACCGGTGCGCTCGGCCCGCTCTCGCAGAACGGGGTGATCTGGGTGTTCACCCCCAAGACCGGCCGCGACGGGTACGTCGAGCCCTCCGACATCGCCGAAGCCGTTTCCACCGTCGGCCTGTCGCAGACCTCCGCCATCAGCGTCGCCGATGACTGGTCCGGCATCCGCGCCGTCTCCCCCAGGACAGCCAAGGCCAAGCGCTGAAACCACAGTCGTCCTCATTCGGGCCAGACTGGACGGGCGGCGTCACAAGCCGACGCCTGCTGCAACACCCGTAATCCGTAGGGCCAGACCGCCGTCTCCGCCCCGACTCCCGATCGCGCCCACACCGCCCCACCGCGCCCGAAGCCTGCCGGTGCCGGGTGCCACGCGCGCCGAGATCCCGACCATTTCCGGGCGTGCCGGTGTCGCAGCGCGGGTAGCAAGCGCGCTGCGACAGGGCGGATGGGCGTCTCAGGACGGGGTCAGAGGCGGTCGAGGAAGAGGCCGGCGTCGATGGTGTGGTCGACGGTGCCGGGTGCGCCCGTGGTCACCTCGGCCGTGGCGTACTGGCTCTTGTTGTCCGCGCCGTCGGGGGTGGCGTCGGAGTCGAGGTCCGCGGGTGCGCCGTTAGCGCGTACGGGCGACCAAATCAGCCCGCCGGCGGCGGGAGGCCGACGGGAGTTGATCACGCTGGTGTCGGCGGTGGACTTGTCGAAGCGGACCTTGTACTTGGTGTTGGGGCGGACGCCGTGTTCGGGGCCGAAGTAGTAGGCGCCGTCGGCGCCGGTGCGGATGGTGGCCATCACGGTGCCGTCTTCGGCGAGGAGCTGGACGGTGACGCCGGGGATGCCGGGTTCTGAGTCGTCGACGCTCTGGGCGCCGCCCTTGTTGCGGTCGTACCAGACGCGGCTGCCGATCTGGACGGCCGGTTCGTCGCAGAGGACTTCGAGGTCGCCGAGACCGTTGGCCTTGCCGAAGCCGCCGTCGAGGGGGTCGTTGAGCTTCTGGAGGGTGAAGCCGTTCTCGCCGGGGTTGGCGCCGCGGCCGCCGTTCTGGCGGTCGAAGTAGGCGGTGCCGCCGGTGAAGAACTGGCTGGCCGGGTCCATGGCGGTGGAGGCGATCCGCTGCTCGCGCAGGTGGAGGCCGATGGCGCCCTGGGCGGTTTCCAGGTGGGCGTTGGGCACGAAGTCGCCGGGGTAGAACTCGACGACGTTGGCGGGCTGGCCGCCGTTGGGGCGGGTGGGGGCGTTGTTCGGGCAGGCGCCCGTGCCCTCCCACTCGAAGGTGCCGTCGGCCTTGCGACAGGCACGGTTGAGGTCGCCGCCGGAGTCGGTGACGCTGCTGTTGCTGTAGGAGGGGTTGGGGTTGGGCATCTCGTGGCCGGTCATGTCCGCGAACCGGTCGCGGAAGCCGAGGACCATGTCGCCGTTGCTCTCGATCGCGATGTCACTGAGCAGGGGCTCGGGGTGGGCGACGAGCTGCTGGGGGAAGGTGGAGGCTCCGGCCGTCCAGGGGAACCAGCGGTTGAAGCCTGGGACGTTGACGTTGACCTCGCCGCGTGGGAAGGTCAGCGGCTGCTGGAGGATCGGCGCCTGTCCGAAGGCCGCGGTGACGGGGTTGTACGTCCAGACGACCGCCTTGAGGTCGGCGGCGGCCTGCGAGGACTCCGCGGAGCAGACCCCACCGACGTAGACGACCCCGTCCCGCACGCCCAGGCCGAAGGGGCGCCAGTCGCCGGCTGCCCGGCAGCCCGGGTTGGGGATGGCGACGGACGTCACCGGTGCGGTGGCGGTGGGCTGGGTGGCGTTGTAGGTGTACAGCCTGCGGTCGTTGAGGTTGACGGCGAACAGCTGGCGGTTGTTCTCGGAGATGTCGATGTCGCCGAGGGACTCCTTGCCGACCACGCCGACGAAGGGGCCGTCGAAGCGGACGGAGTCCTGGTGGGCGGTGGTGTCGGCGTTCGGGACGGTGGTGAAGAGGGTGGTGGCGCCGCCGTTGCGGGGCGTGACGTAGATGGCGCCCTGCCCAGAGGGGCCGTACACGGTGTGCCGTTTGGCGTGGGCGCCGGTGAAGATGCGGCGCTGCTGCTTGTGGTAGGCCACGCCGTAGGTGTTGCCGGTGTCGGTGCGGGTGGCGAGCGTGGTGGTGTTGGCGCTGTTGCTGTCGCCGCGCTCGCGGAACGGGAAGGTGACGGTGGTGCGGACGCCGCCGGACTTGGTGGCGGCGACCTGGCAGACCGTGCTCAGTCGGGCGTCGTCCTCGCACCAGTCGGCCGGGTTGCGCACGCCCATGGTCATCTCGGCGTCCCCGTCGATCACGTCGATGATGCTGGCGTTCGACGCGAGACCCCCTGCGGCACCGAAGGTGGGCTGGAGGAAGGAGCCGTTGGGCATCTTCATCCGGACGTAGTACTTGCCGCCGGTCAGGACCGTGTTGGGCGGGAAGGTCGCCACTCCGTCGGGGCCGGTGACTCCGGTGACCACGTTGCCGTCGACGTCGGTCAGCTCGACGGTGATGCCGGCCGCCGGGGGTTCGGTCGCGCTGTCGTAGCGGCCGTTGGTGTTGGAGTCGCGGATGACTTTGATGCGGACGGTCCCGTCAGCGGGATCGGCGCCGAGGGCGGGCTGCTGGAGCACGCCGGTGGTCAGGGCGAGGCCGGCGGCTAGTGCCACCATGGCCTTCCTCAGGGATCTCAAGACTCCTCCATGTCACACAAAGTAGCGATGAACACGCTGAGTGACCATCCTTCCGGGTTGTCGATCTTTACGGGAAGGTCACGGCGGGCGGTTCGCACTATTGAGTGACCCGTCCCACGTCGGCGTGGGTCGTGCAGAACGGATTCACCCCTGCTCCCCCAGGACGCCACCGCCAAGGGGCCGTTCGGGGGTGAAGGCGCGCGGTACGAAGAACGCTCCGGAGGCGGTGGCGGTGACGAACCGCATCAGGTCGTCGCCGTCGTCCAGACGCCGCTGGGTGGCGGTGAAGGTCCGCAGCCGCCGCTGGAAGCTGACGAACAGCAGCCCCTGGTCCGTGGGGCCGTTGTGGTAGCTGTACCCCCGGCGGAGCATCCTGCCGCTGCCCGTGGCGTTCGGGTTGGCCCGCCGGGCGTGCGCCATGGCCGGGACCAGGTAGCGGCCGCGCGGCGTCTTCGCCGACAGGTCGAGCCGGTCCAGCGCCTCCCCTCCGCTGAGCGGCGCGCCGTCCGACTTGCGGCGGCCGATCGCCTCCTCCTGGCGAGCGGCGGACTGGGCGAGGAAGCCGGTGGCGTCGATGCGCAGCCGCCGTACGACGGCGATCGTCCCGTCGGCCAACGGCCCGGGGCCGTCCAGCCACACCTCGCGGTCCATTTCGGGGCGCGTGCGGGGGTTCTCGATCCCGTCCGGGAAACCCAGCAGGTTGCGGACCGGGCCGTTGCCCGGCGGCCGGAAGCCCGTCTGCGACCACCGGCCCGACGCGCCCTCGGCGGTGAGGGCCTGCGCGAGACGCTTGTCGGCGAGGCCGACGGCGACCGGGTCGCTCGCGCACACCTGCACGAGCAGGTCACCGCCCCATGTGCGGGCCGTCCGCTCCTCACGGGCGAAGGCAGGCAGTTCCAGGCCGCTGGCCACACCCAGTACGGCGGGCCCGACCAGGCGCGGCCCCAGCCCCACCGTCACGGTCAGCGCCTTCCCGGGTTTCGCGGTCAGCTCCAGGACGGCCTCGCCCAGCCGGGCGACCACCCCCGCAGGGCCGGCATGTGAGGGCAGGTCGTACACCGACACCACCGCGTGGGTCTGCGGCTGCGCAGGACGGTCGACCCCCGCCTGGCGCAGGCCGCCCGGTCCGGCCTCACCCTGCACGGGAGGTTCGCCCCCCGCGCCACGCGGCGCCGGAAGGGTGACCGTCGGGGCGTCGGGCCGACAGGCCCCCAGAGCCGCCGCCATGGGCAGCACGGCGAGCAGGGACCGGCGAACCCTCGAAGGGTTGTCACGCTGCGTGGTCATGTGAGTACTCTACGCAGCAACGATCGTCGGCCGACCAGCTCGGCCCGCACCGCACGCTCCCGGACGAGGACGTCTCACCGTGCCCGCTTCCCGCTCGCCACTCCGACCCCGCCTCGCCGCCGTGCTGTTCGCCTGCGTGGCGGCGAACGCCTGCGCCACCGGAACCACCGGCCCCGTCGATGACGCCCCGCGCGGTCCGGTCACCATCCGGGTGCCGGCCGAGGCTCCGACCATCGCAGCCGCCCTCGAACGGGCCCGCCCCCACGATCTGGTACTGCTCTCACCGGGCCGATACCGGGAGACCGTCCGGCTCCGCACGCGCCAGGTCACCCTGCGCGGCACCGACCGCAATCGGGTGGTCATCGACGGCGAGGGCCGGCGCGGCAACGGCATCGTGGTCACCGCGCCCGGTGTGACGGTCGAGAACCTCACCGTCCGCAGCCACCTGCAGAACGGCGTCCTGGTGACCGGGCTCAAGAACGGCGACGAGGGCATCGGGCGCGGCAGCGACGGCTACCACCGCCTCGATCCGACCGCCAACCCCCCGCTCGACGGCTTCCGCGTCCGCTACGTCACCGCCGCGAACAACGGCCTCTACGGCATCTACGCCTTCAACGCCCGCCACGGCACCATCGAGGACAACTACGCCTCCGGAAGCGCCGATTCGGGCATCTACGTGGGGCAGTGCAAACCGTGCGGGATCCTCGTGCGCGGCAACACCGCCGAACGCAACGCGGTGGGCTACGAGAACACCAACGCCAGTGGCCCCCTGTGGATCGTCGGGAACCGCTTCACCGGCAACCGGGTCGGCATGACCATCGGCTCCGACTACCTCGAAGCGCTCACCCCCCAAGGCGGAGCCACCGTCGCCGGCAATCTCATCGCCGACAACGCCGCCGCCGACACCCCTGAACAGGCCGATGGCGGCTACGGGATCGGTCTCGGCATCGCCGGAGGCCGCGACAACACCGTCACGCGCAACCGCATCACCGGCCACCCCCGGGCCGGCCTGGTCCTCACCTCCAGCGAGGACCTGCCCCCCATCGGCAACCGCGTGACGGCCAACACCTTCGCCGCCAACGCGCTCGACGCCGCCTACCTCGCCCCGGCGCACGCCCTCGGGAGCGGCAACTGCTTCACCGGTCCCCTCGGGCACACCCTGCCCGCGGACCTCGCGGCGGTCATGGCCTGCCCGGCGACCACCACACCGGCTCCCGGCCCCGGCACGCTGCCGGACACTCCGCCGACGCCTCCCGGACTGCCGTTCCTCGACGTGCCCCTGCCTCCCGCCCAGCCCCAGCTGCCCGATGCCGCGACGGCTCCGGCCACGCCCTTCACCAACGGGCCCACCCCCATTGATCCGGCAGACGTTCCGCTGCCCGCGCCCACCCTGCTCGCCGAGCACAGCCGGGACCGCCGATGAACCGCCGCACCGTACTGCCTACCGTCCTGCTGTCCCTGCTGTCCCTTCCGGCAGTGGCGGCCTGCTCCGCCTCCGGCGACGATCCCAAGGCGTCCGCGCCCCGGCCGCTCACCGCCGAGGAAGCCGACCGCATGGCCCTGGCCCGGTTCACGGCCTACCGCCGCGGCACGGGCGAGGTCACCGCCACCGTCCCGTCCGGCGGGAGGACCATCACGCTCACCGGGCGCATCGACTGGCGCCGTCACCAGGGGTACGCGGAGATCCGCGACGACGCCCGGCCCCCGGCCCGCGAGCTCGTGCACTGGACCCCCGGCGGCGTCGCCGCCCTCCCCAGGTGGACCGGCGGGCTCCCGGACCGGCCGCCCGCCTCGGGCTGGGAGGTCCACCGGCTCCTTCCGCACGGGAGCGCGCTGGACTCCGTACTCCTGCTCCTCCTCCACCTCGGTGCCGACCGCCCGGACAACGCCCAGCTCCTGGCCCGCAGCGACGCCCGCCGGCTCCGCGACGACCGGATCGGCGCCGTCCCCGTCCTCGTCGCCACAGGGCCCGGGGCCCCCGGCGCGCCCGCGGGACAAGGGCGGCCCAGCAGCACCCGCTACTGGATCGACGGCGAAGGCCGGCTGCTCCGCTTCCAGGCGAGGGTTGCCAGCGAGGTCCAGTGGGCCACCGCGGATCTCCCGGCGACAGGCCCCGCGAAGCCCCTCCCCGCCCCACCCGCGGAACTGTCCCGAGCGACAACGCCCGCGCACTGATCCCCGGGCACGCCTCAACCGTGCGTCGCCCGGGAGCGGGTGTCGGCGCAGAGCAACGTAGGCGCCCAGCGCATCCGAGTTCCCCTGCTGAGGAAGGAATGCGCCAGGAGGGGCGGGATCCTGCCGCATCCGGGGGCCGGGGCGTTCGTTGGTGTGGTGTTTGCCGATCACCGCCGAGCCGGAGAAACCTTTGCCCTCTAATGTTCCCGCCGATCCGCCCGCCGCACTGGTGGCGGCCCGATCGCGTGATCCCTACCCGTATTTCGCCTGGCTGCGCCGGCACGCGCCGGCCCACGTGGAGCGGCGGCCGGGGCGGACCGCCGTGTGGCAGATCTCCCGCTACGAGGACGTGCGGGCGCTGCTGACCGACACCCGTCTGAGCAAGGACCCGGACCGGGTGCCCGGATACGTGCCGGGGCCGGCCGGGCTCAACCGGCACCTGGTCCACGCCGACGGGCCGGACCACACCCGCCTGAGGGCACTGGTGAACTCGGCTTTCGTGCCCCGGCGGATCGCGATGCTGGAGCCTTTCATCGCCGAGGTCGCGGGGCGCCTGCTGGACCGGGTCGAACACAGCGCGCATGTCGATGTGATCTCGGATTTCGCGGCGCCGCTGACGTTCCGGATGATCTGCGCGATCCTCGGAGTCCCCGACCGCCTCGACACCGCGGCGACCCGGGAGACCCTCATGTCCACCATCACGCCCGGCGCCGGCGGGCATGCGGCCCGCGCCGAGCGGGAGCTGTGCGACCTCCTGGACGTCCTGATCGCCGGGAAGCGGGCCGGGGAGCACGCGCCGGACGGGGTGGACCTGCTGGCGGCGCTGGTCCGGGCGGGCGACGAGAGCGGAGCCATTAGCGAGGAGGAGCTGCGCTCGACCGCGTACCTCCTGCTGCTCGTCGGCCACGACACCACGATGAACCTGGTCGGGAACGGAATGCTCGCCCTGCTGGAACATCCCGGGCAGGCGGCGCGCCTGACCTCGCCGCAGCCCGGTCCGGGCACGGTGGCCGGCGCCGTGGAGGAATTGTTGCGCTACGACTCTCCCGTGCGGGACGCCACGTTCCGGTGCGCGGCCGCGCCGATCGAGCTGCACGGGCGGACCATCCGGGAGGGGGAGATCGTCAGTCTGCTGATCGGGTCCGCCAACCGGGACGGCGAACGCTTCCCGGAGCCGGACCGCCTCGATCTGGGCCGCACGCCGAACGAACACCTCGCGTTCGGGTACGGACCGCACTTCTGCATCGGCGCTGCGCTCGCCCGGCTCGAAGGCCAGGTCGCCTTCCCCCTTCTGCTCGAACGTCTCGGCCCGGTTCAACTGGCAAAGCCGGCCGACGAGCTGGCGTGGCGGCCGGCCCGCGTCATGCGCGGTCTCGCCTCCCTCCCCCTCGTCCGGCGATGACGCCTGCGCCGCACTCCCCTACGGAATGGACATCATGAGCACCGAGACCGCCCGGACCGCCCAGCCAGTGGTTCTGACCGAGCGGCAGGACGGCGTCCTGGTCATCTCCCTGAACAGGCCCCACGTCCGCAACGCCATCGACCAGGCCCTCGCCCGGGCCCTCGACGCCGCGCTCCTGCTCCTGGAAGACGACCCGGAACTCGAGGTCGGGATCATGACCGGCTCACAGGGCCACTTCTGCTCCGGAATGGACCTCAAGGCCTTCCCCGCCGAAGGCGTACCCCGCGTCGCCGACCGGGGGCTGGCCGGGCTGACCCGCGCTCACCGGACGAAGCCCGTCATCGCCGCCGTCGAAGGCGCCGCCGTCGCCGGCGGCTTCGAACTCGTCCTGGCCTGCGACCTCGTCACCGCCGCCGACACCGCCTTCTTCGCCCTCCCCGAAACCGCCCGCGGTCTCGTCGCCTCCGAAGGCGGAGCCATCCGCCTTCCCGCCCGGATCCCCCACCACCTGGCCATGGAGATGCTCCTGACAGGTTCCCCCCTACCGGCAGCGGACGCCGCCCGACACGGGCTCGTCAGCCGCCTCACCGCCGAGGGGAAGGCCCTCGACGCAGCCCTTGCCCTCGCGGAGCGGATCCGCGCCAACTCACCCCGAGCCGTGAGGATCACCCGCCAGGTCGTCGAAGCCACCCGCGGCCTCGCCGACGACGCGGCATTCGCCGTCCAGGACCCCCTCACGGCTCCCGTCTTCCGGACGAGCACGGCCACGGAAGGCGCCCGCGCCTTCTGCGAGAAGCGCGCTCCGGACTGGAGCCTGTGAACCGTCCCCGGTCCCGGGGGTGCCCGGGGCGGGCCCTCTGGAGGGAAGCCGGCGGCCGAGGTGCCGGGGCGTTCCCTCCCGGAGGCAGCGGGTCGATCACTCGATCGGGTGATCCCGGAGCGCGGAGGCGGGCGCGGGCCGGGGTCAGGGCGATCGTTTCCTCGTCGGACATTCGGACAGTCGGACATTCGCCTTGACGGAGAGGATGTGGTGCGGCGTGGACGCGGTGCGGGAGTCGGCCCTGGCCGGACGGGTCGTCCTGTGGGAGGAGTCCGCCCGGGACGGGGCACAGGCCAAGACCCTCATGGCGGCGGGGTTCCGGGTACGGCTGGCCCGGGAGACGGGCAGCGTATTCGGTGCCGACGGCCCCCGGCACGTCGTCTTCGCCGCAGGCTTCCCGGCGGTGTGCGCGGAGGAGTTCGAGGCCGTACGGCAGGTCGCGGTGGAGGCAGAAGGTGCGGTGAGCGTGGCCGCGGTGTGCCGGGGCGTGGACCGCGATGTGGAGCAGGCCGTCGCCTCGGTGCGCGGCAGCGGCAACGCGCGGGTGATGGTGGTGGTCCCTGCTTCGGACGCGATGGCGCGGGTGATGGTCCACCGCACTGCCGCCCAGGCCCTCGAAGCGGCCGTGGACCTGGTCAAGCGGGCCCGCGACCAGGACGACCGCATCGCGGTGGACATCTGCCTGGCGGACGCTTCCCGCGCCGACACCTCGCTCATGGCCCATCACGCCCAGGCCCTCACCGCAACGGGTGCGGGCCTGGTCGTCCTGGCCGACACCGTCGGATCCCAACTCCCACACGGCTGCCACGACATGTTCGCCAAGGCCCGGGCGGCATGCGGCCCGGAGGTGGTGCTCGCGTCCCACCTCCACAACGACCTCGGGCTCGGCCTGGCCAACACCCTGCAAGCACTGGCGGCCGGGGTGCGGGTGGTCTCCAGCTCCTGGCTCGGCATCGCCGAGCGGGCCGGTATGGTCGCCACCGAGCAACTGCTCTTCCTCCTGGCCCGGCACGGTGAGGAACTGCTCGGATCGGGTGCGGAACCTTGGTGGACGGCTCCCGATCTGACCCGTCTGCCCGGCATCGCACGCATGGTGGCGCACGAGACGGGCGCGCCCCTGGGCGTCACCACCCCGATCGTCGGCACCGGCGTCGGCACCATCTCCACCGGCACCCCCTTCGTCCACCCCGAGCTGTTCCAGCCCTACGATCCCCACGAGGTGCTGGGCGTCGAACCGCACGTGGTCCTCACCCAGCTCGCCAGCGCACGCGTCGTCACCGCCGTCGCCGCCCGCCTCGGCCACACCCTCGACCCGGAGCAGGCCCGCGCCGCCATGGACTGGGCCAAGACCCGCGCCTACCGGACCGGTCAATCCGTCACCGACGACACCACGTTCGCCGCCTACCTCGAAGGCCTCACCCGCACCACGAGCGCCCCGTGAACGCCGCCGACCGCACCCCGACCCACGCGCCTGCCACCCTGGCGCAGGGCCGCCACGCCCTGCGACAAGGCAGCGCGGTCGTCCTCCCCAACCCCGCACCCCTCACCCACGTCGTCGCCGCGACCACCGCGACCGCCGTCAACCAGGCCAAACGCCGTCCCACCGACCAGCCCGTCGCCCTGTGGGCCCACCATCCCGACACCCTCGAAACCCTCACCGGCCTGTGGGACCTCTCCCCCCAGGCCTGCGAGATGACGCGGCGCCTGCTCGCCGAGGAACTCCTCACCGCCCTGCTACCGGTGCGCGCCCACGCCACGCTCCCCTCCTGGCTGGGGCCGGCGGTCAAGGACGGATGGATGCTGCTCTTCGGCGCTCGCTGGCAACCCCTGCACCCCCTGCTGGACGACCATCCAGTGCTGTACGTCAGCAGCGCCAACCTCACCGGCCACCCACCCGCCGCCGACACCGGCGAGGCCCTCGCGATGTTCCCGCCCACCGTGCCCGTCCTGCACCTGACCGATCCCGAACACCGGCGCCCGCAGAACGGCCGGCAAGCGCGACGGGCAACCACCACCGTCCGAGTGACCCCCGACGGAAAACTCCAACTCCACCGCCACGGTGCCCAGGACCAGGGCTACGGTCGGGCCGACGACTACCTGCGCCGGCTGCACACGCGGGCGGCGTGCAGGCCTCCTCGGTGAGTGCCCGGGCACACCCAGGGTCCCCAGGGACCACGCGGCAGCGCCTACCCGTGGTCGTCTCCGTACAGGAGCCGGGCGGAGGGAGTGCGGGCTTCCTCCCGTCCTGGGGTGGTGTAGGCGAAGTTCAAGACGGTGCGTCGGACGCCGGGCCGGGTCAGGGGGCTGACCCGGTGGGCGGTGGTGTCGGCACGCAGCAGGTAGGCGTCGCCGGCCCGGTGGTGGCGGCGTTCGACGGGGGTGCCGTCCGGCAGGGGCAGCTCCGTGGTGTGCGGGGCGTATTCGAGGAGACCGCCGTCGCCGGCATCCTCGGGGGCCTGGAGGAAGAAGACGAGGGCGTAGGGGTAGTCGTCGGTGTGCTCGCCGTGGGTGTCGCCGGGCTGGTGGAGGATGTTCAGCACATGCCGCTCCGTGAGCTCGCCGACTCCCTGCACGCGTTCGCCGGTCAGCGCGGACAGCAGCCCGAGCAGTTCGGGTCGCTCGTACAGGTCTGCGATGAGCGGCGAGCGTGCGGCGAGGGCCTTCCCTCCGATGGTGGTCATGTGGCGGGGTGAGCCGCCCATGCATTCCATGGCGAAGTCACGACGTACGGCTTCGCCTTCGAGGAGCTCCAGCTCCGCGAGGAGCCGGTCCAGTCCGGGGCGGGAGATGAGACCGGGCAGGGCCAGGTAGCCGTGACGGGCGAACCGTTCGGCGGCATCCCTGGAAAGGTCGGGATCGGAGATCACGGCTGCGGCCCGTTCCGGTGCTCGCATTTGCGTCGCAGCAGGTCGGCTGTCATGGCAGGCTCCGTCGCGGGTGGCCGGGCTCTCGGGGCGGTAGGCCCGGTCTACCGCAGGCGTCCACCCCGCGCGGGCTGCCGCACGGCTGTGTCACCTGCATGGCGGCCGGTTCCCCGCAGTACCTGCTCGCGGAGGCGTCCTTCCACGGTGCTCTCCGGCCTGTGCTCGGCCGGCGGTCTCATGCGGTTCCTGCCCTTCCGGGAGGTTCTCACCAAGATCCGGACCAGTTCCGGACCATCCCCCGCCAGGGAGCCGCACCGGCTATCGTTTCCGCTGGTCAGCATGGGTGCCGTTGCTGTACCACCAGGAGACGAAGAACATGCTGGTCAGCTACTCCCCGAAGAAGCTGGGCTTCTTCTAGGTAGCGTGACCGGCCGAGGAGGCTGCAATGAGCGAACTGACGAAGCCCGAGGTCGAGGTCCCGGAGGGTGAGGCTCCGGCCGAGCTGACGATCCGGGACCTGGTCGTCGGGGACGGGCCCGAGGTGAAGGCGGGCATGGTGGTCAAGGTCCACTACGTGGGGGTGACCTTCGCGTCCGGGAAGGAGTTCGACGCCTCCTGGGACCGGGGGCTGCCGTTCAAGTTCGCCCTGGGCAGCGGCAAGGTCATCAAGGGCTGGGACCGGGGGGTGAGGGGGATGCGGGTCGGCGGCCGGCGCGAGATCGTCGTTCCCCCGCGCCTCGGCTACGGCAACCAGTCGCCCTCGCCGTTGATCCCGGCGGGCTCGACCCTGGTGTTCGTGGTGGACCTGGTCGACTCGTACTCCGGCACGGCCGGGTGGAGCAGCGCCCGGTGAACCCGGCGTACGGCGGCGCTGTCGGTGGGGCCGTCTAGTCTGCGTTCCATGATCGAGGGGGAATACGCCGCACCGGCACTCGGTGCGCTCGCCGACGAGGTGGCGGCCGTGCTGGCCGACCGCCGCGACCCTGGCGTGGAGACGTTCGAACGGCTGCTCGGCGCCGTGGTGGTGCACGCCTACCGGGACCGGGAGGCGCTGGCCGCGGCGCTGGGGGCCGTCCCGCGCCGGTTCGCGGTGCGGCCGGACCCGAAGGTGGTGTGCCTCGCGGGGATGGTCGGGGCCGCGGTGGAGCCCGTACGGGCCGGGGAGCCCTGGGAGAAGGCCGGGACGGGCTGGCTCGAACTGTGCCAGCACGTGGCCTTGGATTACATCGCGGGGGCGCGCACGGGCGAGCTCCACGCACGGCTGCGGGCCGGCGATCCCGTGCCGTTCCCGCTGTCCGTGCCGAGCGGGCCGACGGGTGCGGTGGAGCCGCGGCATCTGGTCGAGCGGCTCGCGGAGTACGGGCGCCTCGGTGTCCGGCCGGGCCCGGCGGACCTGGGGCAGGCGCTGCTGCGCTGCGGGGGCCCGGTCGATTCCGAAGCCGTGCGCGCCGCCGAGGGGTTGGAGCTGGCGGAGGGGCCCCGGGTGGCCGACTGGCTTCGGCAGGGCGGCCTTCCGCAGCCGGCGGGGTGGCGGGAGCGCGAGTCCGGTGCGCCCGAGCGTCCCAGCAGGCGCCGGGGAGCGCGCGTCGGCCGCCGGATCCTGGTGGGGCACGAGGCGATCGAGGGCCGCGGGGCGTTCCCGCGGCGGTTCTGGTCGCTGTTCAGGAAGTTCGAGCCGGACATCGCCTGCGCGCACTGGTCCCTGCCGGACGTCCGGGACGCGCACACGGTCGCGACCCTGCCCTGGCATCCGGAGATCGCCGCGGCCCGGCTGCTGACCGGGGTCGCGTCGGCGGCCGACAAGGACGGCGGCCGCGGCGCGCCCGGCTTCCTGGAGGCGCTGGCCGCGGCCGACGGCCCTGCCGGACCGGCCGTGCACCTCGCCGTCGCCTACGGGCTCGCCTCGGCTCCCCGGGAGGACCGGGAAGCCGCCGTACGGGCGCTGCTCCTGCTGGCCGCGCGGGGCAGGCTGGACGGGGAGCTGCTGGGGCGGGAGCTCGCCGAACTCGTCGGGCTGGGCACGCTGAAGGTCGCCCTGGTGACCGCGTCGCTGCGGGCCGCGGCGGACGCCCCGCAGGGCGCCGGCCCGGTGTGGGCGGTCCTGGCCGCCGGGCTCCCGGGGCTCCTGGCCTGCACCCGGCCGCAGGCGCACGGGGCGCTGCTGGCCGTCGCGGCGGACTCCGCGGAACGGTCGGGCGCGCGCGGCGGGCTGCCCGAGGTGACCGCCCTGGCCGGGCGGCCGGGGTCGTCCCGTCTGCTGAAGGAGGCCCGCCGGCTGCGCGACGCGCTGGCGGGGCGCTGAATCACGGGGCCCGGCGGTCGGCCGCGTCGAAGCGGGCCAGTGCGAGCGCGCCGGTCCGCAACGCCCGCTCCAGGGCCGGGGCGAGGCCTTCGTCGAGGCCTCCGAGGGCCTCTGCGGCCTCCTCGACCGCGTCCCGGGCGATCTCGGCGGCGACCTCCTCGGGCGGGGTGCGCGGGCCCAGCTTGCCGACGGCCGCGGCCGCCCGGGCCGGGGTGAGCAGCGCCGCGGCCTGGGAGAGGAGCCAGCCGGGCACGCCCGCCGCGCCTTCGGCGGGCGCCCGGTAGGGGCGCGAGCCGTCGAAGCGCCCGTCCTCGGCGAAGGCGGGGTGCTTGAACTTGGCCACCGGGCGGGCGGCCGGGCCGGTGCCTGTGCCGCCGGTGCCGGTGCCTGCGCCCGCGCCTGCGCCGCCGGTGCCGGTGCCTGCGCCCGCGCCTGCGCCTGTGTCTGTGCCGCCCTCGCCCGGCCACTCCCCGGCGGGTTTGACGACGAGCCCCTCCGCGAGGTTGCCGGGCAGTTCGGGCAGGCCCAGCAGAGCCGGCACGCGAGTGTGGAACACCGGCGCCGGCTCCTGCACCTGGGCGAGCGTCCCGCGCGCGATCAGCGGGACGCAGTGCAGGCCCGCCGCGTCGGCGGCCTCCCGCAGCGCCCGGTCGCCGGCCCAGCGGGTGCCGCCGCCGGCCGTTCCGACCGTGGCGTCGAACGGCATCCAGAGCAGCCCCGGCGCGTACCAGACGCCGGTCTGCACCGGCTCCGTGCCCGGCGCGGGCGGCACGTCCGGGTGCGGATAGCGCCCGCCGGCCAGTTCTCCGTAGACGGTGACCGGCGCCTCGGGTCCGGTGCCGTACGTGCGGCGCAGGGCGGCGGCGCAGCGGTCCGCGGCGACGGCCAGGGCCGGCCAGATCCGTCCGACGCCGAAGAACTCGTCGAGTCCGCTCTCGCCGAGCAGTTCGCGGCGCTTGGCCGGGCGGACTCCGGCCCGGTCGCACACGACGGCGAAGTTCGCACCGTGGACCTTCTCCAGCGCGACCCACTCGCGGGCCGCCCGCCCCTCGCCCAGCCGGGTGCGGGAGGGGATCTTGGGGTACGGCGACCAGTCACTGTCAGCCGTCATGCCGGCCTCCGCCGTGCTGGTGCTGTTCGGGCAGCCGGCTGTCGGGGTGCGCCCACAGCAGCACGTTGCCGGGGCGCGCGTCCCCGAAGAAGTCGAGGACGTCCTGGTCCGAGTGGCGCAGGCTGAAGTGGGTGAGGACGAAGAGGGTCTCCGGGTGGGCCTCGACGAAGGGCCGCAGCCGACTCCACACGGTGTGTCCGACCCGGTCGGCCCGGTCGAGCTCGGCGTCGTCGAGGTAGGTGCACTCGGTGATGACCACCGGGTAGGCGAAGAGCCACGGGTTGTCCTCGAAGACGCTCACGTGGGTGTCGCCGAGGAAGGCGAACAGCGGCTTCAGCACCTCGTGTTCCACCGCGGCGCCCTCCTTGCGGCGCTGCGCGAGGATCCGCCCGAACTCGGCGCCGCCCCGGCCCTCCGCGGTGAGGGAGCTCCGCAGCTCCTCGTACTCGGGGAGCAGTTCCCTGCGGCGCTCGGAGAAGGCGTAGCCCACGCACGGCACCTTGTGCGCGCACTCCACCACCCGTACGTGGTGTCCGCGGCGGCCGAAGGTGAACTCGTCGCCGCCGCGCACCCCGTGCAGCCGGCAGTTCGCGGCGAGGACGGGGTCGTAGGCCGTGCCGTGGTTGAGTTCGGCGGAGGCGCGCAGGTGTCGCTCCACGTCGGGGACGGCGGGGGCGGGCAGGTGGATGTCGACGCCGTCGGGCCGGGCCGCGAGGTAGTCGAGGTCCTTGGCGTGGTCGTGGTGGGTGTGGGTGAGGAAGACGGTCTCCGGACGGCGGCCCTCCGCGAGGCCTGCGTCGAGCGCGCAGCGCAGTTCGGGTATGTGGAAGAACGTCTTGTCATCGGCGCGCGAGTACCCGGTGAGGGTCAGCTCGGTGCCGGGTATGCGCCAGGTCTTCCACTGGCGGAACGGATGTCCCCGCTCGAGCCGTTCGGGGTGGGCGGGGGTCCGCTCGGGGGCCTGTGCCATCGGTGCCTCCGTGGGACCGCCGTGATCGAGAATTCGAGGTGAGGGGCGATCGTAACGGCCGGTGGGGCGGGGAGCCCGCGGTTTTCCTGGCGGGCGGACTGGCCCGGGCCGGGCGTGGAGCGCGGGCCGCGCGATCGGTTCGTCCGGTCGGACGCATCGGGGCGTTTCGCCTGCGGCGGGATGGGCGGGGCGGCAGGGTGGTGCCATGGACCGCCGACAGATCAGCTACATCGCCCACACCGACCACCCCGTCGCCGCGCCGCTGGGCGACGACTCCGTACGTGATCTCCTCGACCGCGCCCTGCCGGAGGCCGGGGCCCTGCCGGAGGCCGGGGCCCGGCTGCTCGACCTCGGGTGCGGGTCGGGTACGTGGCTGCTGCGCGCACTGGGGGCGCGCCCGGACCTCCGGGCCGACGGGGTGGACAGCGACGCCCGGGCCATCGCCGCCGCCGGCCGCGCCGCCGACGAGGCGGGGCTCGGTGACCGGATCGCCTTTCACGCCCAGGACGCCGCCGAGTTCGGCTCCCCGCACCGGTACGGCCTGATCCTCAGCATCGGCGCCGCGCACGCCTTCGGCGGCCTGCTCCCCACGCTGAAGGCCGCCGACAGCCACCTCGCCCCGGGCGGGAGCGTTCTCGTCGGCGAGTGCTTCTGGGAACGCGAACCCGACCGCAAGACCCTCGACGCCGGTTTCGCCGCCGACGACTACGACAGCCTCGCCACGACGGTCGACCGCGTCACGGCCGCCGGCTGGGCGCCGCTCCACGCGCACGTCAGCACCCTCCGGGAGTGGGACGACTACGAGTGGTCCTGGACCGGTTCGCTGACCCGCTGGGCCCTGGACCATCCCGAGCACCCGGACCGCGGCCAAGCCCTCGAAGCCGCTGCCGGACACCGCGCGGCATGGCTCCACGGCTACCGGGGCACGCTCGGCTTCGTCACCCTGCTCCTGCGCCGCGCGAACCGGCCGTAGGCCCCGCCGGCCCCGGGCCCGGCCGCGCGTCGCGGTGGCGTCGTCATCGGAGGCGGTGCAGATGCCTCAGCACGGCGTGCGGTACGGCCATGTCGACGAAGGCCGCGGACGGCGGACCCGCCTGCGCGTCTTCGGCCGGGAGCACCAGGGCGGCGTCGAGCGCCTCGGCGAGAGCGGCGGCGGCCGGTGCCGCGGCGAGGTGGCGGATGCCGCCGTCCTGGCCGTACGCGATGCTCGACACCACCGGAATCCGGCCGCTGTCGAGGAACACGCGCAGCACCCCCGGGTCGACCCGTACGTCCCCTCCCCCGCCCACCTCCAGCGTGCGGCCGTCCTCACCCGTGAGGCCGACCGCCAGCGTGGTGTGCTCGTTGAGGCTCCCCACGAGTCCGCGCTGCACGTGTCCCGCGACGTGGGTGCGCAGCGCGGCCGGGTCGCCGTCCAGCCAGGCCGGGAGGTGGGGGCCGCCGTCGTGCACCAGGACGGCCCTCACCCCGCTGTACCGCAGGAACCCGATGTCACCGCAGAACGCGTGCCGCAGTCCCTCGTCGGCGAGCACGTGGTGCCCGGCCACCACGACCACGGTCCGGCCGTGCAGTTCCCTGATCCGGGGCAGGGCGGCGACGAGGGTGCCGGCCACGTCCCGGGCGGCCGGGCCGGGATGTTCCTCCGGTGTCATGCCTCGGCTCAGCCGTCGGTCCGCTGGTACAGCGTCCCGTCGCTCCAGATCCGGGCGACCCGGCCCCACTCGGCGGCCGAGGCCACGTCGGGGAAGAAGCCGTGCCCGTTGAGGTTGGCGCTGGTGTTGCACAGCACGGGGACGCCGCTGAGCCGGTGGTAGGCGGAGAGCACGGCGTAGAGCAGGTCGTCGTCCGCCGGGCCGACCGTCTGGAGCCGCGCGGTGCCGTCGAGGTGGATGACCGCGGGGATCCGGTCCACCCAGTCCGCCCGTACCTCGTGGTCGAAGAGCATGTGGGGGTCCGGCGTGCCGGGCGCGAAGATTGCCGGGGCTTCGGCCTCGAGGCAGATGGGGGCGACGGGCCGGTAGGGTTCGCGGTCCTTCACCCGGTTCAGCTCGTCCTTCATCGACGCGCTGACGGGGGCCGCCAGGATGCTGCGGCCGCCGAGCGCGCGCGGGCCGAGTTCGGCGCGGCCGTGCAGGACCACCACGGGCTCCCCGGACTCGTGCAGGATCGCGGCGAGTTCCTCCGGGGTGCACGCGGACGCCGACCAGCCGGCGGGCAGTTCGGGCGACGGGGTGAGCGCCGGGCCCAGCCGGGGGTTCCACGCGAGCGGCGCGAGGCCGTCGCGCTGGGCGCGGCCCAGAGCGGCCGCTCCGATGGCGGAGCCCGAGTCGTTGGGGAACGGCGGGACCCACACGTCACGGAACTCCGGCGCCTCGCGCAGCGCGCTGTTCCACTTGATGTTGAGCGCGCAGCCGCCGGCGAAGCACAGGTTCCACGGGCCGTCGCCCTTGGCGGCGCGGACCTTGGCGGTGATCCGTTCGACGAGGAGCCGCTCGAAGAAGGCGTGCACGCTCGCCAGGACGTCCTCGTCGCTGGTGCCGTTCTCCGACACGCGGGCGCGGACGGCGGAGAAGAACTCGTGGATGGGGGGCACGGAGCGCTCGAAGAGGCTGCCGTACCCGCCGACGGTCGCGCGGTACTCCACGGAGGCCGGCTCGTCGCTCTCGAAGACCCGGTGGAACTCCTCGCGCAGAACGGTGATGACGTTCTCGTCCTCGCGGCCCAGCGCGATGTACGCCATGAGCTTGCCGGCGACCGAGAGGTCGTCGACCGTGGGCGACTGGACGGTCTTGCGGAAGGGGCCGAAGTGGTGTCCCGCGATGGCGTACGCGTGGCCGATGAGCGGGAACAGCTCGCCGAGGTTCTGCACGCCGTCGCGCGGGTCCGCCCAGTAGAGGCGGGGGAAGAGGCCGCCGTCCCAGACGAGCACGAAGGAGCCTTCGCCGCGCTGGGCGAAGGGGCTGGAGACGTAGGCGCTCGCCACGTGTCCCGCCGCGTGCGGGAAGCTGGTGTACGGGTAGGCGCCGCCGTCCATCGGGAACGTGCCCGAGACGCTGGGCGCGTCGAGCTTCGGGCATGCCGCCGACTCGCGGTAGGGGCCGACCACGATCTCCGCGGGCACCCCCCGGTCGAGGAGGGCGACCGTTCCGGATACGTCTCCGTCCCAGCCGTCGACGACCCACTGGTCGACGTCGTCCGGCTTGTAGCCGAAGTCGGCGAGGACTCCGGGGATCAGGCTGAAGTCGGCGACGGTGCTGTAGCGCAGACCGTTCCCCAGCTTCTCCATCTCCACACTGAAGACGAGACGGTCGTCGTCGAGCAGGGCGACGGCACCGTCATGCGTGAGTTTCAACCCGCAGATAATCAACTGTGTTGCTCCTTGGTCTGCTTGAGTCGGCACGTGGGTGTGCTTCGGTCTCCGGACTACTCGGAGGTGAGTGTCAGCCGGTAGAGGCTCGATCTCCGGCCCGGACGGAAGAGGGGGCGCCATTCCTCGCGGATGCCGCTCGCCGGGACCTCGTGGAAGCCGAGCTTCCCGAACCACTCCCCGCCGTGCCGGGTCAGGGCCAGCAGGGAGCCGCGGCCCAGTTCGCCGGCAATGGTCTCGGCGATGCCGACCAGGTCCCGGCCGATCCCACGGCCCTGCCGGTCGGCCGCGATGCACAGGTTGTAGATCACCAGGCTGTCCCCGCACGGCGCCAGACCGGCGCAGCCGACCAGCCGGTCCCCTTCGCAGGCGACCACGAAGTCCTGTGACATCGCTGCGAGTTCGGCCAGGGAGCGGGCGACCAGCTGGCCCTGCTCGACGAACGGGGCGGAGAGCAGGGCGATCTGCTCCGCGTCCTCGGGGCGCGCGCGTCGGGCGACGAGCAGGTCCGGCGCACGGCGCGGGGCGGTCTGCAAGGACTCACGCACCCTCGGCACCGCCCGGCGAGGCGGGCGGGCTGCCGGCGAAGCCGAGCCCGAAGGGCTGGTCGACCGGCATCAGTTCGATCATGTTGACGTTGACGCGGGCGGGCTGCGCGAGGCACCAGGCCACCGCCTCGGCCACGTCGTCGTCGGTGAGCGGCTCGATTCCCCGGTACAGGGCCTCGGCGCTCGCCTCGTCTCCGTCGTAGCGGACCTTGGCGAACTCGGTCTTGGCCATGCCCGGTGCCACGCAGCTGACCCTGACGCCGGTCCCCTGGAGGTCGACGCGCATGTTCAGCGACAGCTGGTGGACGAACGCCTTGGTGGCGGCGTAGACGTTGCCGCCCATGTACGGGTAACTCGCCGCGATGGAGCCGATGTTCACCACGTGTCCGGACCCGCGGGCGACGAGCCGGGGAAGCACCAGGCCGCTGAGGTTCAGCAGGCCCGAGATGTTCGTGTCGACCATCTCCTGCCAGGAGTCGTGGCTGCCCGACTGGAGGGGGCCGAACCCGCGGGACAGCCCGGCGTTGTTGACGAGCACCGAGATGTCGCGGAAGTCCGGGGGCAGCTCGTCGAGGGCCCGGGCCAGGCCCTCCCGGTCGCGGACGTCGGCGACCACCGGCAGGATCGCTCCCGCGGAGTCCTCGTCCGCCAAGACCTTCAGGCGGTCCTCTCTGCGGGCCAGAGCGACCACGGAGTAGCCGCGCCCGCACAGCACCTGTGCGATTCTCCTGCCGAATCCCGATGATGCACCCGAGACCACGGCCACGCCGCGCTTTTCCTGCGCCATGCACACCCCCTCGGCCCCGTCGCGCTGTATCGCCACGAAACCTTCGCGCGTTCACCCCACGCCCCCGTCAGGGGCGGGGTTCTGGACACCTGCTTCGGCGGCATTGGGATCTCCTTTGCGCGCCGATCGGCCAGAAGTACGCCTCGTTACGTCGAAACACCCTCGCCGGCAAGGCTCCAGGTCTACTGACCTCTTATTCCGTAAATTCCTCGCCAGTGAATCACGGCCGGAAGAGGCAGGGTCGTGTGACGTACGGCACAACAGCGTGAACTCAAGGCCTGGAGGGGGTTCTTCCAATTCGCTTCCAGTGGAGCGGAAGCAGAGCTCGAGGCAGACTCGACCGGGCTTGCATACAAATCATTGGGTGGAGACGCCCGCGGAGCGGCTGCGACGTGCGACTGCGACACCCGACGTCGCACGATCGCGAGACTCGGCCCTGCGTAACCACCGGACGAACGCGCCCGCTTGTACGGCCTGAAATCGCCTGCAAGGAGGGCCGCTATTCATTTGTTGACATTCCAAGTCCATTCCGTGATAGGAATGTTGGCGACAACGCTGGGGGCTGTGTATCTCGAATCGATTTTCACTCGAGGGGCAGTGTACGACCATCGCCCCCCGACTCCTCATACCGCGTCCACCGTTGAAGTCATTTCCGGCCGCCGGGTACGGACCGCGCGCGACCGCTGAACGCCACCTTCGACTGACAAGGGAAACAGTGTGCCTCCATTCAGAAGCCTCGTATTCGCGTGTCCGTCTTAGCGGCCTCCCCGAGGCGCTCCGCGCGCCCGCCGACGCCGCGCGGAGGCGGCCGTGACGTCCGCGGCCCTCGTGGAGTGGAACCCGCCGGCCACCGCGAAGGCGCTCCTGGTGTGCCTGCCCCACGCGGGCTCCGGCGCCTTCCAGTTCCGCCCCTGGCAGGAACTGCTCGGACCTGACATCGCGCTGCTGGCCGTACAGCTGCCGGGCCGCGAGAGCCGGTGGCGCGAGGAGCCCCTGACCGGCATGGCGGAGGTGCTCGACGAGCTGGCGCCGGCGCTCGCCGCCCGGATCGGCCTGCCCTACTTCGTGTTCGGCCACAGCATGGGAGCACTGGTGGGCTACGAGCTCGCGCGCGCCCTGGGCCGGGAGCACGGCCGGTGGCCGCGCGGCTTCGTCGCCTCGGCCTGCCGGGCCCCGGACGACCAGGGCGAGCCCTCCCGCACCTCCCTGCTGACCGACCAGCAGCTCGTCGACGAACTGGTCGCGGAAGGCGCCGTGCCCGCCGCCCTGGCCGCCAACAGCCGTCTGGCCTCGGCGGTCGCGCGACCCCTGCGCGGCGACAGCGCCATCTGCGACTCGTACGCCCCACCCGGCGAGGACAGGCTGCTGCCCTGTCCGGTCGGCGCATGGCGGGGGCGGGACGACGCGGGTGTGACGGACGAGCACATCCGCAGGTGGCGCGCCTGGTCCACCGGCGCCGACACCGTGCGGACCTTCCCCGGAGACCACTTCTACCACCACGCCGACCCACGCGACGTGACCGCCGAACTGAGGGCCTTCGTCCTCGGTCTGCTGCCACCGCACGGCTGACCGGGGGCGCTCCCGGGCGTCCCCCCGCCGGCCGAACCGCTCAGAACCCCTCAGCCCCCCGCCCGCCCCGGCCGTCCGGGACGGGACCACTCGAAGGAATTCGCATTGCCAAGCAACGATCCGCTGCCCGAGCTGGGAGATCCGGACCTCCGATCCCCCCGCGGCTATCTTCGATGGCTGATCGGCAGGCAGTCGAGCACACTGTTCCTCGGGGTGTTGTGGGGCTGCCTGTGGATGGCCAGCATGGGCCTGACCCCCTTCGCCATCGGCCGGGCCATCGACGCCATCTCGGAGAAGGACACCGACGGGCTGCTGGTCTGGACCGGCGTCATCGTCGGGCTCGCCCTGGTCACCACCGCGGGCAGCGTCCTGCGCCACCGCTGTGACACGATCGGCCGGCTCAAGGCCAACTACCTGACGTTCCGCCTCGTCGCCGCGCAGGCGGTGCGCCTGGGCGCGACCCTGCCCAAGCGGATCTCCGCGGGCGAGGTCGTGGCCATCGGCACGGCGGACATCACCCGCATCGGCGCCCTGCCCGGGGCCGTCGCGCGCGGCATCGGCAGCGCCGTCACCGTCGTGCTCGTCGCCATCGTGCTGCTCTCCACCTCCGTCACCCTGGGCCTGCTCGTCCTCATCGGCGTCCCGGTCCTGCTCGCGGGCACCGGCCCGCTGCTCAGCCCGCTGCACAAGCGCATCGGCAGCTACCGCGACCTCCAGGGCGACCTGACGAACCGGGCCGGCGACATCGTGTCCGGTCTGCGCGTGCTGCGCGGCATCGGCGGCGAGGCCGCCTTCGGCGAGCGCTACCGCAAGGACTCGCAGCGGCTGCGGGAGGCCGGCGTCCACGTGGCGAAGGTCGAGTCCGTGCTGCCCGCCGCCGAGGTGCTGCTCCCCGGCATCTTCGTCGTGGCGGTCGTCTGGATCGGTGCCCGCCTCGCCGTCGGCGGCGGTCTGACCGCCGGTGAACTCGTCGCGGCCTACGGGTACGCGGCGTTCCTCATGCTGCCGATGCGCACCGCGACGTCCGCGGTGCAGTCGTTCGTCGGCGCCGACGTGGCGGCGCAGCGCGTCGTACGGGTCCTCTCCCTTCAGCCCGAAACGGGATCCGACGCCGGCGCCGCCTCCGGCTCCGACGCCGACTCCGCACGGGCCGCCGTCTCCGAGGCGCCCGACCTGTACGACGCGGACTCGGGCCTGCGGGTCCGGCCCGGCCTGATGACCGCCATCGCCGCCTCCACTCCGGAGGAGGGCGCCGAGATCGCCGAACGGCTCGGCCGCTACGCGCCGGGTCAGGTGACCGTGGGCGGCGTACCGCTGGACTCGCTGCCGCTGGAGCAGGTGCGCGACCTCGTCCTGGTGGCCCGCAACGACGACACCCTCTTCTCCGGCGTCCTCGCCGACGACCTGGGCGGACGTTCGGACCAGGTGCGGGCCCAGGCCCTGCACGACGCCAACGCCGAGGACATCGTCGAGGCCCTGCCGGACGGTCTGGACACCGTCGTCACCGAGGGCGGCTCCGCCTTCTCGGGCGGCCAGCAGCAGCGGCTGCGGCTGGCGCGCGCGCTGGCCGCGCGGCCCAAGGTCCTGGTCCTGGTGGATCCGACCAGCGCCGTGGACGCGCACACCGAGTCGGTGATCGCCGAACGGCTGCACAAGTCCAGGGCGGAGCTCACGACGGTCGTCGTGAGCAACAGCCCGCTCCTGCTCGACCAGGCCGACGAGGTCGCCTACGTGGAGGACGGCAAGGTCGTCGTGACCGGCACGCACCGTGAGCTCGCCACCGGTGCGTCCCCGTACGCCGCCGTCGTCATGCGGGAGGAGTCGTGACCGTGACCGTCACCCTCCCCCGTCCTTCCGACAGCCGCTCTCAGAGGAGTGCCCAGTGAGTCTTCCGGTAGCCGACGCGAAGACGGTCCGCCGTCACGTACGGGGCCTGGTGCGCAGCCATACCGGCCTGCTGACCCGCACCGTGCTCTGGTTCGTCCTCGCCACGGTCTGCGGTCTGGTGGTGCCCGCCCTGCTGGGCCGTCTGGTCGGGGAGGTGGAGAAGGGCATCACCGCCGACCAGGTGGACATCACCGTGGCGACGATCGCCGGACTCCTCCTGCTCCAGGGCGTGTTCACCCGGACCGCGCGCCTCCAGGGGGCCCGGCTCGGCGAGCTGGTCCTGGCCGACATCCGCGAGGGGTTCGTACGACGGGTCCTGACCCTGCCCCTGCACACGGTGGAGAAGGCCGGGGCCGGCGATCTGCTGACCCGCAGCACCCGCGACGTGGACTCGCTGTCCAACGCCGTGCGCATGGGCGCCCCGTCGATCCTGGTCGCGAGCCTCTCGGTGGGCCTGACGCTGGTGGCGCTGATCGTCACCAGCCCGATCATGGTCCTGCCGTGCCTCGTCGCCGTCCCGCTCATCGTCTGGTCGACCCGCTGGTACCTCGCACGGGCCCGGGAGGCCTACCTGGCCGAGGCGGCGAGCTACTCCGACCTCTCCCAGGGCCTGTCCGAGACGGTGACCGGCGCCCGCACCGTGGAGTCGCTGCACCGGTCCGGCCCGCGCATCCGCCGCACCGACGAGGACGTGGTGCGGGCGAACGGCGCGGAGCGGCGCACGCTGTTCCTGCGCAGCGTCTGGTTCCCGCTGATGGACTTCGGCTACGTGCTGCCGGTCGCGGCCACGCTGCTGTTCGGCGGCCTCTTCTACATCGAGGGCTGGGTGAGCCTCGCCGAGGTGACCGCCGCGACCCTCTACACCCGGGCCGTCATCGACCCGCTGGACGAACTGCTCGGCTGGCTCGACGAGTTGCAGGTCGGCGATGCCTCGCTGGCCCGACTGATCGGTGTCGAGGCCGGAGCCGGCCCCGAGAGCGACTCCGGGCGGCGTCCCGAGGGCGACCGGCTGGCCGCGGAGGGCGTCGCGTACGCCTACCGGACCGGGCACGACGTGATCGAGGACGTCAGCCTCAGCGTCGGCGCCGGTGAGCGCATCGCCATCGTCGGCCCTTCGGGAGCCGGGAAGTCGACCCTCGGGCGCATCCTCGCGGGCATCCACGAGCCGCGTACGGGATCGGTCACGCTGGGCGGAGTGCCGGTCCACGAACTGCCGTTGGAAGAGCTGCGCCGGCACGTCGCCCTGGTCACGCAGGAGCACCACGTGTTCCTCGGGACCGTGCGCGAGAACGTCGCACTGGCTTCGCCGGACGCCACGGACGAGCAGGTGACGGCGGCGCTGGCGGCCGTGGCCGCCGAGGACTGGGTCCGGGCCCTGCCGAACGGCCTCGACACCGAGCTGGGCACCGACGAGAACCCGGTGTCGCCCGGCCAGGCACAGCAACTGGCCCTGGCCCGGCTCGTGCTGGCCGACCCGCACACCCTCGTACTCGACGAGGCCACCTCGCTGCTGGACCCGCGGGCCGCGCGCGACCTCGAGCGTTCGCTCGCCGGGGTGCTGCGCGGGCGCACCGTCATCGCCATCGCCCACCGGCTGCACACCGCCCACGACGCGGACCGTGTGGTCGTGATGGAGGCCGGCCGCATCACCGAGCAGGGAGCTCACGACGAGCTCGTCTCGGCGGGCGGCGCGTACGCCGGACTGTGGGAGTCCTGGCACGGGCGCGGCCCGGCCTCGCCGAAATCCTCCGTTCCTTCGCCTTCTTCGGACCAGCCCGCACACTGAGCGCCAGGAGAGACCCTTGCAAGCCGAGCGCACGCTCATAGTCGACGCCGAAGCCATCGCCACCATCGTTTCGAAGGTGGGGCTGGGGCAACTCTACGATCTGACGATCGCCCGTCTGGAAACCGTTCTCGCCACCGGCAGCGACGCGCCGGTGGAGATGAAGCAGCGGGACGGATTCCTCATCGAGACACCCCATCTGGGTCTGCTGGAGTGGATGCCCGCGCTCCGGCACGGCGCCACGGTGTCCATGAAGATGGTCGGCTACAACCCGCACAATCCGGCCAAGAACCAACTGCCCACCATCCTGTCCACGCTGTGCGCCTTCGACGCGGACAGCGGCCACCTGCGGACGGTCATCGACGGGACCTTCGCCACCGCCGTCCGTACGGGTGCGGCGTCCGCGCTGGCCAGCCGCGTGCTGGCGCGTCCGGACTCCGCGGTCCTCGGTCTCGTGGGCTGCGGCGCGCAGGCCGTGACCCAACTGCACGCCCTGTCGCGGGTGTTCTCCTTCTCCGAGATCCTGGTGTGCGACGAGGACGTGCGGGCGGAGAACTCCTTCGCGGCCCGGTCCCGGCTGCCTGCCGGGGCCGTACGGATCGCCCCGCTGGCGGAGGTGGAGGAGCGGGCCGACGTGCTGTGCACCGCCACCTCGGTCGCGCCGTACGCGGGGCCGGTCATCCGCGGGACCAACCTCAAGCCGTGGGTGCACGTCAACACCATCGGCTCCGACATGCCGGGGAAGACCGAGCTGCCGCTGGAGCTGCTGCGCAAGGCCGTCGTCGTCCCCGACCACCTGGCGCAGGCGCGCGCCGAGGGCGACTGCCAGCAGCTCGCTCCCGAGGAGATCGGGCCCTCGCTCGCCGAGATCCTCCTCGACCCGGAGGCCCACCGGAAGCTGTCCCCGGTCACCACCGTGTACGACTCGACGGGCCTGGCGCTCCAGGACCTCGTCATGGTCGAGGTGTTCGAGGAGCTCGCGCGCGACCTCGGTGTCGGCCACCGCATCGCCGTCGAGGCGACCGCCGACGACCCGCAGGACCCGTACTCGTTCCTGCCGGAGCCGGTCACCCGGTCCTGGGAGGGGCAGCCGGGGGCACGGCGATGACCGCGCCGACCCCTCCCCCGGGGCACGCGGGTCCGGTGGTGGACACCGGGGTGTCCTCGGTCCTGGAGCTGATCGACCGCGAGGTCGCCGCGCACCCGGGGGCACCCGCGGTGCGCGAGCCGGGCCGGGAGGTCAGCTACGCGGAACTCGACCGGCTCGCGGACACCGTCGCGGGCCGGCTCGGGAGCGACTTCGGCATCGGGCGCGGCGACACGGTGCTCATCGCCGCGCGGGCGGGGGCCGACTTCACGGCGGCGGTCCTGGGCACGCTGCGGGCCGGCGCCGCCTACCTGCCGGTGGACACGACGTACCCGCCGGAGCGCATCGAGCAGATCCTGCGGGCGAGCAGCGCGCAGCTGCTGGTCCTGGCCGATCCCGAGGCGCTGGACACCAGCGCCTCGGGGACCCGGGCGACCGGCCTGGCGGCCCTGGTGGCGCCGGATCCGGCGGGCGGCGCGGGAGCGGCGGGGGCGGGCCGGGGTCCGGCCCCTGCCCCGGAGGATGCCGCGTACGTCATCTTCTCCTCCGGGTCGACGGGCCGGCCCAAGGGCATCGTCCAGACCCACCGCTGCCTGGCCAACTTCATCTCCTGGCAGGTGGACGGCTCCGGGCTCGGGCGCGGACGGCGGGTGCTCCAGGTGGCGCCGCTGACCTTCGACGTGTCGGTCCAGGAGGTGTTCTACACGCTCGCCTCGGGCGGGTGCCTGTACGTGCCGGAGCCCCATGTGCGGCGCGATCCGCGGGACCTGATCGATTTCGTCATCGACGAGCGCATCGAGGTCGTGGACTTCCCGCAGTCGCTGATCGACGTGGTCATGGCGCTGCCGACGAGCTTCGAGCACGCCCCCGACCTGCGCCACATCATCAGCGCGGGCGAGACGGTCCGGGTCACGGAGGCCCTGGAGGGCCTGCTGACGCGCCGGCCGGACATCACCCTGCACAACCACTACGGGCCCGCCGAGAACCACATGGTGGCCAGCCACTCGATGAGCGCGGCGGCCGGCAACCTCGAACCGAGGCCGCCGGTCGGGTCGCTGGTGTGGAACACCTACGTCTACCTGCTGGACGAGCAGGGGGTGCCGGTGCCCGACGGCGAGGTCGGGGAGGTGTACATCGGCGGGGTGGGCGTGGCCCTGGGATACACCGATCCCGAGCTGAGCCGGACCGCGTTCGTACCCGATCCGTTCCGTCCGGGCGAGCGGCTGTACCGGACCCGGGACCGCGGGGTGTGGCGGGCCGCCGACCGGACGCTCGGGCTGCTGGGCCGGATGGACGACCTGATCAAGATCCGGGGCAATGCCGTGGAACCCCGGGAGGTGGAGGCGCGTCTCGCGGACTTCGCCGGGGTCAAGGACGCCGCGGCGTTCCCGGTGGTGCGGGCCGACGGGGCGGTGGAGCTGCACGCTGCTCTCACCGGTGATCCGCCGCCGGCCCCGGAACTGCGCCGGGCGCTGCTCGCGGTCCTGCCCGACTACATGGTGCCGGTGCGCTGGTGGCTGGTGGACGGCCTGCCCGTCTCACCCAACGGCAAGCTGGACCGCAAGGCGCTGCCCGGCGACGGGGCGCGGCCCCTGTCCCTGGTGCCTCACCAGGCGAAGTCCTCGCGGTAGCCGCGCTTCTCGATGCAGTACGTCCGGAAGGCCTCGGCCTTCCGGACCAGCGCGTCGTCACCGGTGCGCACGGCGGCTTCGACGAACCAGTCGAACGCCGCCGTCGCATCGGCCTGGCGGACGAACGGGAGCGCGGCGAATTTCCGGAAGGAGGCCCGCATGTTCGTGGCGTCCATATCGGCCGCCGAGGACAGGAGCTCCGCCACGTCGGCGTCCGAGACCGGCGGCCGCGAAATGATGCGGACGGGCAGCTCCGACGGGATGGTGTTCTTGATTTCGATGGGGGTCTCGGCGTCCGCGAAATCAAGGCAGAGAGAAAGCCTGGCGACCGGAGAAACGCTGCGGGCCGAGTGCGGGACCGTGGTGTGGATTTTCCATACCTCGCCGCGCCGGAGGTGATAGACGATGTCGTTCTCGGAATGCAGGGAGTCCTCGTCCGTGCGCAGCGGTATCTGAAGCCTCGTACCCGGCTCGGAGAATTCTAGAAAATCGACGTGCGGTGCGAGAATTCCATCACTGAGGCCGAATACACGGACCCACTGCAACCTCTCGAGAGGGAAGTTGTCGGTGACGAGCGACATGATCCCGGGGAGCTTCCTGCCCAGGTCAGTCAGGGTGAGCTGACCCTCGTAGGGCCGGAAGGCGGTATCCGTGCCGCTTCCTCCGGAGTTCGCGAGGACATGTGCGGACCAGAAGCCGAACGAGAACGCGTCGTATTCGCCTCCAGCATCGTTTGAGTCGATGACCGAAAGATCTTCGGCAAGGTCGTAGGAATCGATGGGAAGCGTCGCGAGCCTTTGCGATTTGAGCATGTGGGATCCCGTCGGTTGCTGGGGGTGTCGTGGTGCCGGACGTCGATGGTCGGAAATCATAACGACCGAAGGAAGTGAGGGCAATGACCGACTGTAGGCATCGGATTCGCGATTGACAAGACTCATTTCCCTTGCGCAGGATCTTAAGGTGCCGTCAAGTTCTTCAGAACCATCGAAGGTATTGGGTGAGCGTACAAAATGCTGAGTGACAATGCCCTGAGTGAATCCTGGCTCGCCCGCCTGGCGGCCGGCCGCGGAGTTCCGTTCCTGGATGTCGTGTCCCCGGGTGGAGACACGCCGGAATGCGTCCTGGAACCCGCGGTCACCGAGCGGCTGGACGCCCTGACGGGAGGCGACCCGGCCGGTCTGCTGCTGCTGACGGTCGCGGCCACCCGGATCGCGCTGGCCGCGTTCGACGGTGAACCGCGGCATGTGGTCCTGGTGCCCGTGCCCGCCGGGTCGCCCGGAGCGGGCGCCGGGGCCGTCGCGGACGCGGTGCCGCGCGAGCTCGCGCTCTGCGCCCCCCTCGACCGCGAGGCGCCGGCCTCGGCCTTCCTGACGGCCCTGCACACCGAGTTCGAATCCGCTCTGCCCCTCGCCTGGCCCGACCGGGAGGCCGTCGCCTGCCGTCTGGGGCTCGCCGGCGTGCCCGTGGGCCCGGCCCTCGGCCGGCTCGGCGTGGTGTGCGAGGACGCGGGCGGCAAGCTGCTGGAGCCCGTCGGCCTGTGCCTGACGCTGCGTCGGGGCGGCGGCCGGCTGACCCTGACCGCCGAGGCGGACGGCGAGCTTCCGGTGGCCGCGGCGGCCCTGCTCCGCTGCACGGCCGCCGCCCTCGCGGAACTCGGCCGCTCACCCCGGCTGCCGGTCGCGGAGCTGGACGTGCTCGGTCCCGCACAGCGCGCCGAACTGGAGCGGTGGTCGGGCCTGCCGGTCGTGGCGGACTTCGCGGACGCGACGCTCACCGGCATCGTCGACGATGCCGCGGGCCGCTTCCCGGACCGCGAGGCGGTGTCCGACGGCGAGGTCGTGTGGAGCCACCGGGAGCTGGCGCTGCGCTCGTCGCGCGCCGCGCGGTCGCTCACCCTCGACCACGGGGTGAAGCCGGGCGACCGGGTCGCGCTGCTGCTGCCCAAGAGCCCCGAACTCGTGCTGGCCGTACTGGCGGTCCTGCGGGCCGGCGCCTCGATGGTCCCCCTCGACCCCTCGCACCCGCCGGCGCGGGTCGCCCGTCAGCTGCGCCTGAGCGGAGCCGTCTGCGTCATCTCCGCCGAGGACGAACTGCCCGGTGAGGTGGCCCTGCCGGTGGTGTCCCCGCAGGCCCTGGCCACCGCCGAGGGCCCCGGGACGGCGGCCGGACCGGGTCCCGACGACGAGGCCATCCTGTTCTTCACCTCCGGATCGACCGGACTCCCCCGCCCGGTGGCGCTCACCCACCGCCAGCTCGCCCACAAGACCCTCGCCTCGGGGCGGCTGCTCGGCTTCGACGAGGAGAGCCGGTGCGCCCTGCTGTCGGCGGTGACCTCCGACGCCCTCACCTACCAGATCTTCACCACCCTCGCCGCGGGCGGCTGCGTGGCGGTCATGGGCTCGCCCCAGACCCTCTCGCCCGCGGAGTTCTGGGCGTCGACGCGGCGCCTGCGCGTCAACGTCGTCAACTGCGTGCCCTCCCTGCTCGCCGTGATGGCCGAAGGGCTGCCCGCGGGAGCCGCCGAGGACATCCGCATCTGCCTGCTGGGCGGCGACGAGATACCGGCGGGCCTCCTGCCCCGGCTGGCGGACCGACTGCGCGTGGGCACCTTCGGCAACCTGTACGGGCCCACCGAGGCCACCATCGAGGCCACCACCTTCGCCTGCCCCGGATCGGCCTTCCCCGAGTTGACCACCGTCCCCGTCGGCAGGCCCTCCGAGGGCTTCGGCGTGCTGCTGCTCACCCCCCACGGGGACCACGCGCCGCCCGGCATCCCCGGCGAGATCCACGTGCTGGGGCCCGGCGTGGCCCGCGGCTACGCCGATGAGGAGCCGACCGGCCCGGGGCGGTTCTGCGAGCTGCCCGCGCACCCCGGCGTCCGGGTGTTCCGCACCGGCGACTTCGGCCGCTGGAACCACCGGGGCGAGCTGGTCTTCCTGGGCCGCCGGGACAACCAGATCCAGATCCACGGCAACCGGGTCGAGCTCGGCGAGGTCGAGGCCTCCCTCAGCTCCGTCGCGGGCGTCGTCTCCGCCACGGTCCTGCCCTTCACCGCCCCCTCCGGGCCGCCGACGGTCGTGGCCGTCTACACCTCGGACCAGGATCTCGAGCCGGCCGACGTACGAAGCCGGTTGGAGCAGCGCCTGCCCGGCTACATGGTCCCGGGCCGCATCCTGCGGCTCGACGAGCTGCCCGTCACCCTGCACGGCAAGATCGACCGCGTGGCCATCACGGCCCATGTGGCGGGCCTGGACGGGCAGGTCTGGCAGCCCGACGACGAAGCCGACCGCACCGCGGCCCGGATCTGGGCCGACGTGCTCGGCACCGCGCCGCGCGCCGGGGACGAGGACCTCTTCGCGGCGGGCGGCCACAGCCTGACCGCAGCCGTCCTCGCGGGCCGGCTCGGCGCTGCCGCCGGCGCCGGCGCGATCACCGTCCGCGACGTGTTCACCGCCCGCACTCCCGAAGGGCTCGGCGCGCTGCTGCGCCGCGCCGTGGCCGACGGCGGCACGGAGCCCGCCGTCCGGACACCGTGGCCCGAGACCCCGGACCCCGTCCCCGCGAGCAACGCCCAGCGCCGCATGTGGTTCCTCGAACAGTACGAGGGCGGGGAACTGCGCCCGTACAACATGGTGGAGGCCTTCCGGCTGCCCGGTTCCCACGGGGCGGCGGAGGTGGCGGACGCGCTGGAGCGGACGGTGCGCAGGCACCAGGCCCTGCGCACCGTGTTCCGCACCGAGCCCGACGGCCTGAGCCAGGTCGTGCTCGCTCCCGAGCGGGCCCGGCCCGGGCTCCGGGTCCACCGTACGGACGCCGCGGGCGCCGCCGCACTGCTGCGGAGCATCGCCGACGCGGAGCAGCGCCACGTCTTCGACCCGGCCGAGGGTCCCCTGCTGCGCGCGCACTGGCTCGTCGAGGACGGGCGCCCCGGCGGCACGCTCCTGCTGTCCGTCCACCACAGCATCTGCGACGGCTGGTCGTTCGCGGTGATCCTGCGCGACCTCCAGCGGTTCCTGCACGGCAGGGAGCAGGTGGCGGAGCCCACGCAGTACGGGGCGTACGCGCTCGGTGAGCAGGCCCGCGGGGACGACGCGCGGAGCGCCGCGTTCTGGCGGCGCACCCTGGACGGCGCGCCCGGCACCGACCTGCCGCTCGACCGCCACCGGCCGACGGAGCGCGCTTCGGCGGCGGGCACGGTCCGGCTGACCCTCGGCGAGGGCACGACCCGGTCCGTGCAGGACCTGTGCCGGCGGCTCGGGACCACCTCGTTCACGGCGATGGTGGCCGCCGTCCGCGTCCTCCTGCTGCGCTGGAGCGGGGCCGGGGACATCGTGCTCGGCACGGTCGTCTCGGGCCGCGACCGTCCCGAACTGGCCGACTCCGTGGGTCTGTTCGTCAACACCGTGGCGCTGCGCACCCCGGTCGGGCCGGAGCTCGGCTTCACCGATGTGGTCGCGGCCGTGGCGGCGCACGCGCGGGAGGTCCGCGCCCACGAGGAGTACCCCTTCGAGAACCTCGTGGAGGCGTTGGGGCGCGAACGGATCACCGGACGCAATCCGCTGTTCGACGTGCTCGTCGAGGCCGCCGTCTCCGGTACGGACCCGCTGGGCACCGAGGAGGGCCCGGCGGCCGAGCACATCCGCCTGGACAGCGGCGCGGAGGGCTTCGACCTCTGCTTCAGCTTCGGCGAACCCGGCCCGGGCCGGCCGATCGAGGTGGCGATCACCTACCGCGAGGACGTGTTCGACGCGGGGACCGCGCAGCGGCTCGCCGGCCGGCTGGACCACCTGCTGACCGCTCTGGCCCAGGCCCCCGAGGCCCCCGTCGGCACGGCCGCGCTGCTGCCCGACGCACAGCACGCCGAGCTGATCGCGGCCGGTACCGGGGAGAGCCCCACCGCCGCGCACACCGAGGGCACCCTGCTGGACCTCGTGGCCGAGCAGGTGCGGCGCGCGCCCGAGGGCCGGGCCGTCGTCTGCGGCGACCGCGTCCTGACCTACCGCGAACTGGACGGCCTCGCCGACGCCCTGGCCGCCCGGATCGCCGCGGTGGCGCCGACCGGACCCGACCGCGTGGTCGCGGTGCTGTGCGAGCGCTCCGCGTGGATGCCGGTCGCGCTGCTCGCGGTCCTCAAGACCGGCTCCGCGTTCCTCCCCCTCGATCCGCAGCAGTCGCCGGCCCGGCTGGCGCGGGTGCTCCGCGACAGCGGCGCGGTCGCCGCCGTCACCTCGGCGGAGTTCACGCCGACCACGGTCGCCGAGGGCGTGCCCACGGTGACCGTCGGCGAGGCGCCCGAGGCCTCCGCGGTCCGGGACGCGCCGGCGGCCCTGCGCCCCGCGGGCCCCGCCGACCTCGCGTACGTGGTGTACACCTCCGGCTCCACCGGAACGCCCAAGGGCGTCATGGTGGAGCACCGCGGCATCGTCAACTCCGTCCGGTTCCGCATCGACTACTACGGCCTCGACGCCGCCGGTGCGGTCCTCCAGGTCGATCCGATCCACGCCGACGCGGGCATCGCCGACGTGTTCAGCGCGCTCGCTTCGGGCGCGCCCATGGTGATCGTCACCCGGGAGCAGCTGCTCACGCCGGAGGACGTGGCCGCGGTGATGCGGCAGCACCCGATCCGCCACGTGCTGATCGTGCCGAGCCTCTACCAGATGCTGCTCGACGAGGTCGGCCCGGCGTTCCGCGAGGTGCGCGAGGTCGTGCTCGGCGGGGAGCGGGTCACCCGGGCGCTCGCCGCCCGGCACGCCGAACTCCTGCCCGACGTACGGCTGTTCAACGAGTACGGCCCGGCCGAGGACAGTGTGGTGACCACGGTGGAGCCGGTGGACGCGCCGGACGCCGCCGGGCCGGACACACGGTCCGCGACGGCCTCCGGCGACGCCTCGATCGGCCGTCCGCTGCCCGGCAAGTGGGTGGACCTGCTCGACGAGCGGGGCGGGCTGGTGCCGCTGGGCGCCCCGGGCGAGCTGTGCATCGGCGGAGCGGGCCTGGCCCGCGGCTACCTCGGCGACGCCGAGCTGACCTCGGCCCGCTTCGTGACCAGCCGGGTACGGCCCGGCGAGCGCATGTACCGCACCGGCGACCTGGCCCGCCGGCTGCCCGACGGGCGCCTGGAGTACCTGGGCCGCGCCGACGACCAGCTCAAGATCCGCGGCAACCGGGTCGAGCCGAACGAGGTGGCCGCGGTCCTCGCCGAAGCCCCCGGGCTGCGCAACGCCGCCGTGCTCCCGACGGCCGGGCCCGAACCGCGCCTGGTCGCCTACGTGGTCGGCGAGACGGACCAGGCGGAGCTGCGCCGGCACCTCGCCGCGCGGCTGCCCGCCTACATGATGCCCGCCGCCTTCATACGCCTGCCCGCCCTCCCGGTGGCCGCGGGCGGCAAGCTCGACCGCCGGGCGCTGCCCGCGCCCGACGAGGCCCTGGCCGCCGCCGAATCCTCCGCCGCCGCCCGGCCGTTCACGCCGGCCGAGCAGCGCGTGGCCGACGTGTGGACGCAGATCCTGGCGCGTCCGGTCACGGACCCGGACGCCAACCTGTTCGAGATGGGCGGCCACAGCCTGGCCGCGGCCCGCATCGCGCACGCCCTGCACGTCAAGGTGGGCGCCGTCTTCACCTTCCAGACCGTGGCCACGCTGACCGCGGCGCTGGAAGGGCAGTCGGCGCAGGCCGAAGCAGAGCCGGGGGCGGCCACGGAGGAGTCCGCGGAGGAGTACGCCGAGAAGTCCGCGGAGGAGTCCGCCGAGCCCGGGTTCCTGCCGCTGTCGCGGGCCCAGCGCCGCGTCTGGCTGACCTCGCGCTGGGCGGGCTCGGACACCTTCATCATCTCCGACCTGGTACGGCTGGGCCGCCGGATCGACGCCGGTGCGCTCCGCACCGCCCTCGACGCCGTCGTCGAACGCCAGGACATGCTGCGCGCCCAGGTCCTGCCCCGCGGCACGGACGCGGAGCTGACCGTGCTGGACCGGCTCCCGGACGGCCCGCCGCTGGTCGTCGTGGACCTGCCCGGCGCGGACCCGTCGGGGCCGGAGGTCACGGCCGCGCTGCGGGACGCCCGACGGGTCAGCTTCGACCTGGAGAAGGCACCGCTGTTCGAAGTGCGGCTGCTCTCGGGGCCCGTCGGCGGTGACCTGCTCACGGTCACCGCACACCACCTGATCTACGACGGCGCGAGCGTCGACGTGCTGCTGGAGGACCTGTTCGGCGCGTACGAGCGGGCCCTCGCGGGCGAACCGGCCCGGCTGCCCCGGCTCGACTACACCTACCAGGAGTGGGTGCGCGAGGAGCAGGAGTGGCTGGCCGGCCCCGAGGCGGAGCTCGACGTGGAGTTCTGGCGGGAGCGGCTGCGCGGTGTCGCGGAGGGCCCCGACCCCGTGGACCCAGCCCGCCGCCGGGGCCGCCGGGGCCGCACCGGGCTCGTCCACCGGTCCCTGCCCGCGGCCGTGCTCCGGGGCGCCCCCGGGACCCCGTTCGCCCAGGTGGTCACCGCGTTCGCGCTCACCGTGCACCAGCGCACCCGGGCCACCGACCTAGTCGTCGGATTCGCCGCGGGACTCCGCGACCGGCCCGAAACCGATGCGCTGATCGGCTACCTGGTCAACGCTGTGGCCCTGCGGATCACGCTGGACGACGCGGTGACCGGACGCGAGCTGCTGCCCCGGGTCCAGATCGGGATCGCCGAATCCTACGAGCACTCCCGGCTGCCGTTCGACGTGCTCGCCCAGCGGCTGGCGCTGCGCGCGGCGCCGGGCCGCAGCCTGCTCCTCGACCTCGGCGTGAGCTGGGAGAACGCGGGCCTGCGCCCCGACAGCCATGTGGTCGAGGACCTGCTGGTCGACGATCTGCCCGCCACCAGCGACCTGTGGCTGTACGCACGGGTCAAGGGCGACACCCTCCACCTCGACCTCACCTACGACGACAACCTGCTCGACGAGACGGAGGCCGGCACCTACGCCGACCACGTCGCCGCGGTGCTGAGCGCCCTGGCCACCGGCCTGCCCCCGGTACCCGTCGGCCTCCCCTCACCGACCGTGCCCCCGACCCCCGAGCCGTCCGCACCCGGCTCTGCTTGGAGCGACACCCACTATGACTTCTGACACCGCCCTCGGGCTCCGGGACGAGGCGACCGTGACCGGACCCGATCTGACCCAGCGGCTGTGCGAACTGTTCGCCACGGCACTCGAAGTGGACGGGGTCACCGCGGACACCGACTTCTTCGTCGCCGGAGGACACAGCCTGTCCGCGCTGGACCTCGCCGTGGCCGTGGAAGTGGCCTTCGGCGTACGGGTCCGCGTACGGGACATCTTCGACGCCGCCACGCCCGCACTGCTCGCGGCCCAGCTGGCCGAGCTCGTCCCCGCAGCCGACGAACCCGCGTCCGTCCCGTCCGTCCCGTCCGTCCCGTCAGCCCCCTCTGCTCCATCAGACCCGCGTCAGCAGGCCGCCACCGCGCTGCCCGGCACCGAGGTCGCCGAAGCCACGCGCTGGCTGTGGCTGGAGCGGCAGCGCGGCGAGGGCGACTCGGGGGCGTACACCGTGCCCTGCCTTCTCGACGGCGAGGGCGCCGTGGACGTCGGCAGGCTGACGGCGGCGTGGGCCGTCCTGGCACGGCGCCACCCGGCCCTGCGGACCGTCTTCGTCGAGGCCCAGGGCGAACCGCGGGCGCTGCTCACCGACGACCTGCCGCCGCTGGAGGTCGTCGACCTGCGCGGGGACGACGACCCGGGCGGCACCCGCTTCGACTCCCTGGTGGACGAGCGCCTCGCGGTGCCGTTCGACCCGTCGACCGGCCCGCTCACCCGGACCACCCTGTTCCTGCGCGTCGGCGCCCGGTGGTCGCTGCTGCTGCTCGCGGACCACCTCGTGTGCGACGGACGCAGCCTGGAGATCCTCGCCACCCAGCTCGTGGCGGCCTACGCGGACCCGGCCGCCGCCGCACCGCCCGAGGACCGGCCCGCCCACCGCCCGGCCGGTCACGAGGCCGCGCTCGGCCACTGGCGCGACGTCCTGCTGCCGCCTCCGGCGCCGCTGCCCCTCCCCGTGAGCGGCCCGCGGACCGGGCGGGCCGGCAGCGCCACCGCCATCGTCGTGCGGGAGATCGGCCCGGACGTACAGCGGCGGTTGACGCTCCTGGGCCGGCGGCACCACGCGGGTTCCTTCGTGCCGCTGGCCGCCGCAGTCGCCCGTACCCTGGCGGGGATCACGGGCGGCACGGACATCTGCCTGGGCACCCCCGTGGACCGGCGGGCCCGGCTCGGCGCGAACGACGCGGTCGGCTTCCACGTCGCGACCGTCCCGCTGCGCCTGGAGGTCCGGGACGGGGCGACGGCGGACGAGCTCGTCCGGCAGGCCGCACGGCGCACGGTGGACGCGGTGGACCACAGCGAGGTGCCCTTCGACACGCTCGTGGCGGCGCTCGCGCCGCCACGCTCCCCCGGACGGCCGCCGTTCTTCGACGTGTGGGTCGCCCTGTATCCCCGTATCGACACCGGACCGTGCGCACCGGACGGCATCGCCCTGCGCGGCGGGCCGATACCCCAGCGCGTCGGCATGTTCGAGCTGTCCTTCCAGTTCGTGGAGCACGCGGACGGCATGCGGCTGTGGCTCCAGTACGACACCGAGCGCTACGCCGCGGACACCGCCGAGCGGATCGCCCGGCGGCTGGAGGACGAGGTGGCCCGCCTCCTGCGGGACCCCGCCGAGCCCGGCCCCGAAGCGGCGCCGGAGCACCGGGCCTTCGGCGGCTTCCGGTTCGATGCCTGACCCGACCTGTCGCCCCTGCACCCGAGGAGATCAACCATGACCACGTCCATCGAGCCCCGGACCGTGACGGAGCTGAGGCTGACCGCGGCCGAGGCCCGGCAGGTGTCCGAGCTGACCCTGCACCTGGCCGGGCAGTACCGTGCGGCCGACGACGAACGGCTGCTCCAGGAGCTGCCGTTGCTCACCGACGAGCTGCCCGTCCGCGTCCGGCGCTTCCTGCGGGCCTTCTCCCTCGACCAGGCCCGCGGCTTCTGCGCGGTCAACGGCCATCTCGTGGACGACGAGCGCATCGGGCCCACGCCCGCGCACTGGAAGGACGAGACGCGGATCCACCGCGAACTGCCCGAGGAGATCCTCGTGCTGCTCTACGGTTCGCTGCTCGGGGAGCCGTTCGGCTGGGCCACCCAGCAGGACGGGCACCTGGTCAACGACGTGTTCCCGATCCGCCAGTACGAGCACGAGCTGCTCGGCACGGGCAGCAAGACACCGCTGACCCTGCACACCGAGGACGCCTTCCACCCCTACCGCGCCGACTACATCATCCTGTCGGCGCTGCGCAATCCGGACGCCGTGCCGGTGACCGTCGCGGAGGCGGACTTCTCGGTGCTGCCGCAGGACGTCCTCGACGTCCTGTTCCAGAGCCGGTTCCACATCGTCCCCGACAAGTCGCACCTGCCGGAGAACAACACGGTGCGCACCGACGAGGACCGGCTGGTCTTCGAGAACATCGCGCGCCTCATCGACGGGCTCGGCACGGTGCCCATGCTGACCGGTTCCCGGTCGCACCCGCTGCTGTGCTTCGACGCGACGCACATGTCGGCGCCCTCGGACGACCCCGAGGCCGTACGGGCCTTCGCGGCGGCGGCGGAGCTGCTCGACGCGGGCCTGACCGACTGCCCGCTCGAGGCCGGGAGCTGCGTCTTCATGAACAACCACCGGGTGGTGCACAGCCGTAGCGCGTTCGAGGCCCGCTACGACGGCACGGACCGCTGGCTCAAGCGGGTCAACGTCACCCACGACCTGCGCAAGTCCCGTGCCATGCGCCGGTCCGTCGGCTCCCGCCTGATCGGCTAGCCGGCGAGCACACATCGCGACAGCACGCACAGTGCCCCGGGGCGAAAGCCCCGGGGCACTGTGTTTGGCGGGTCGGTGCGGTTACGCCGCGTGGGCCGGCTCGGCCTTGCGGACCAGTTCGGCCACCTCGCGGACCGTGGGGGTGGCGAAGAAGTCGCCCATGTCCACGCTCACGCCCAGCTGCTTCTCGATGGAGTCGATCACGGAGATCGCGAGCAGGCTGTGCCCGCCCTCGTCGAAGAAGTCCGCGTCGGGACCGATCGGGCCGGCGGCGAGCACGTCCTCGAAGATCGCCCCGACCTTCGCCTCCAGTCCGTCGCCTCCCGCCGCCGGCGACGGGGAGGGAGCCGGGGCCGGGGCGGCGGCGGTCTCGGCGAGGCGCACCAGGGCGCCGCGGTCGATCTTGCCGCTCACCATCCGGGGCAGCGCGTCGATCAGCGTGAGGGAGGTCGGCACCATCGCGGGCGGCAGTGCGGCATTGGCGTGCGCCCTGATCTCCTCCGCCGTGGTGTCCACGGCTTCCAGCCAGGCCGCCAGCGCCGGAGCGCCGTCGGGGCCGCTCACCACGGCGACCGCGGCCTGGCGGACGCCCGGCAGCAGGCCCAGCACGCTCTCCACTTCACCGGGCTCCACCCGGTGGCCACGTATCTTCACCTGGTCGTCGGCCCGCCCGGTGAACTCCAGCATGCCGTCCGGTCGCCACCAGACGAGGTCGCCCGTGCGGTAGCTCCGTCCGCCGGGCGCCTCGGCGTCGGCCACGAACACCGACTCCGTCAGCTCCGGCCGGTTGCGGTAGCCGTCGGCGAGGCCGTGTCCCGCGAGCCTGAGCTCTCCGACGAATCCGGCCGGCAGGACCCGGCCGTCGGCGCCGGTCACGGTGGCGACGGTGTTGGCGATGGGCCACCCGATCGGGAAGCCGGGTCCGGCGGCCGTGCCGTGGTCGAAGGCGGTCGCGCCCACCGAGCACTCCGTCGGACCGTACTCGTTGATCAGCCTGACCGCGGGCAGCAGTTCGTGGTGGCGGCGCACCAGATCGGGCGTCGTGGCCTCGCCGGCGACCGTGATCGCGCGCAGTGAGGCCGCGGCGCGCGGGAGTTCGCCCAGCAGGACCCGGTAGAGGCTGGGTACGGTCGTCAGGTGGGTGACGCGGTGCTCCTCCGCCAGCTCGGCCAGCCGGCGCGGCAGCAGCTGGTGGGTGTCCGCGAGGACGAGGCGCCCGCCGGAGGCCAGCACCGGGAACAGGTCGGCGACCGAGCTGTCGAAGGCCAGCGACGGCAGTTGCAGGAGCCTGGTGTCGAGGTCGAACCCGTGGTTGCGCAGTTTCCAGTGCACATAGCTCGCGATGGCGCGGTGCCGGACCTCGACGCCCTTGGGCCTGCCGGTCGAGCCCGAGGTGTACACGACGTACGCGAGGTCGTCCGGGAGCGGAGCGGACCGGACCGTCCCGGGCTCGGCGGCGGGGCCGGCGGCCGCGGCCTCGATGTCGATGACCGGGGCGGTGAGGCCGGCGGGCAGCCCGGCGAGCAGGTCGGACGCGGCGAGGACGGCGGCGCAGTCCGCGTCGTCGAGGATCTCGGCCAGCCTGGCGGCGGGTGACCTGGGGTCGAGCGGCACGTAGGCGGCGCCCGCGAGCAGGGTGCCGACGATCGCCGGTACGGCGTGGACCGTCTTGCCGGTGAGCACGCCCACCCGGTGTCCCCGCCCGATGCCCGCCGTGTGCAGGCGCGCGGCCACGGCCTGCGCGGCCTGCCAGAACTCGCGGTACGTCAGGGTCTGGGCGCCGGCGACGACGGCGGTGCGGTCCGGGTTCGCGCGGGCCGCCGCCTCGATCGGCGCCGTCAGCGTCGTGGGGGTGTTGTGCGGTGCGAAGCCGCGCCGGCCGAGCGCGGTGGCCGTCGCCACGTCGTCCGCGGCGGCCGTGGGCAGCGCGGCGGCGGGGCCGTGCGGATCGTTGAACCCGGCCAGGACACGGGACAGCGACCGCAGCAGGACGTCGAGGAACCAGGCCTCGGCGCGGTCCGGTCCGGCCTCGGCGAGGAGTTCGCGTACGCCGTCCGCACCGGCCTCGGTCAGTACCAGCTCGACGGTGTCCTGCGGGGCGGCACCGGCCGCGGGGGCGGCGCCGACGCGGGCCGAGCGGACCAGCACGGCGCCGGCGAGCTCTGCCCGCGCGTCGGCCACCGCGGGCGCCGAGCGGAGGGAGGCGTCGGCGGCCCGGATGAGGTCGCCGACGGTGGACCGGGCGGCGAGCCCGATCCCGGACAGCACCGGCCCGGCGGGGCCGGACACGGCCACCACCGGTTCGTCGGTGTGCTCCGCCGCACCGACCACCACTGCCGCCGCCGCGGTGAGGGCGACCAGTTCCTCCAGGGGGCGCCCGCCGGAGACCTTGGCCAGGCCGTCGGCGGCCGACGCGGTCAGCGCGAGTCTGGCGCGGGTCGGCGCGGAGCGCTCGGCGGACGTGCGGCGGGGGCGGATCGTGGTGGCGGGCACAACAGAGTCGGACGTCATGGACACATTTCCTTGCTCGAGGACGAATGAAGACAACTGCCCGTCGGCCAAGCGGTGTTCTCCAGGGCGCAGGGACCGCCATGGATCTGGAACACCGCATCGGGCACGTGCGGGCACACCCGTCACCGAGGTGGGACGCGAACGGACCGCGCACCGGCGGGCCGTGGCCGGGCCGGTACGCGGGTCACCGCTGACACCACAGGGTGCCCATGCACTTGTCGGGCCGGAGCGCCGGGCGGCCCGCGATGCGGGCGCCCGGTGGTCCGGCCGGGCCGTCGCCTCGCGTCAGCCGCGCTTCGCGATCATGTTGGCCATGCCTTCCTGGCCCTGCTTCTTCAGTGCCTTGAGGCGGTCCTGGCGCAGGCGGGCATCGCTCCGCGAGGCGATCCACTGGTTCTCTCGGATCAGCTTGTGGTAGCTGTCCAGGCGGCGCTGCTGCAGCATGCCGTCCTCGATGGCCTCCTGTACCGCGCAGCCGGGTTCCGCGACGTGCGAGCAGTCCCCGAACCGGCAGTCCTCGGCGAGCTGCTCGATCTCCGAGAACGTCTGCTGGAGGCCGTCGGCCGCGTCGTAGAGGCCCACGCCGCGGATACCGGGCGTGTCGATCAGCACGCCGCCGCCGGGCAGGGGCATCAACTCGCGGGTCGTGGTGGTGTGGCGGCCCTTGCCGTCGCTCCTGGTCTGCCGGGTCTCCATCACGGAGCGGCCCAGCAGTACGTTGGCGATGGTGGACTTGCCCGCGCCCGACTGTCCGACCAGGACGCTCGTGCCCGTGAGGACGGCCGCGAGGATGTCCATGCCGTCGTCGGTGGTGGCGCTGACGACCAGGACGTCGACCCCGGGCGCGGCCTGCTCGACCGTCTGCCGGACGCCGTCCGCGTCCTCCGCGAGGTCGGACTTGGTGAGGACCAGCACCGGCTGCGCTCCGCTCTCCCACGCGAGGGCGAGGAACCGCTCGATCCGGCCGAGGTCGGGCTCGGTGTCCAGGGCCACGACGACGCCGATGGTGTCGATGTTGGCGGCCAGCACCTGGCCCTCGGAGCGCTGCGAGGCGCTGGAGCGGACCATCGCCGTGCGCCGCGGCAGCAGCGCCTGGACATAGGTGCCGGCCGCGCTGACCCGGACCGCCACCCAGTCGCCCGTGCAGGGCATCTTCATGGGGTCGGGGTCCGCGACCGGGCCCGTGTCGGCGTGGACGACGGTCACCTCGGTGTCGCCGTCGGCGATGACCACGTCGCAGCGGCCCCGGTCGACCCGGATGACCCGGCCGGGCACCCACGAGCCGTCGGCGGCGGAGGCGAATTGGTCGTCGAGTTCGGGGGACCATCCGTAGGCCTCGAGCGGCCGCGGGTAGATCGAATCAGCCGATGTCGATGAGTGACGCAACGCGATGAGCCCTTCGGGAGGTGTTTCCGGCCGGCGCACGCGAGTGGGGCCGCACCGGCTGCTGAACAAGGGGCGGTGGAGCGGGGCTGCTCTTCGGGTGCGGCCGCGACGGTGGTGACATGCGGGTCGCCCACCTGGGCCGGCTCCGACGCCGGGGGCATGCAGTGCACTTGACGCTACGACAGCGCCCGAGGGGCCGCAACACCGCTCAAGCACCGCTGGATTGAAACTCAAGATGCGGAAAAGAGGTCCGTCGCGGGGACGGTACCCGCCCGCCCACCCGGGTGTTCGCCCCGGGTGGGCGGGCGCCGCGGTTCCTACTGTCCGGCGGGCGCCGAGGTGCTGCGGTACAGGGCCCGCAGCTCCTTCTCCAGGGCCTCGACCTCGTCGAGCCGGGGGCGGCTCTTGGGCGCGAACAGCCCGTCCTGCTCCCAGCGTTCCGGGTCCAGGCTCAGGGCCGAGACGTTGAGCCAGCCCCGCGAGCGGATCTCTTCGAGCCGCTCGGGAAGGGCGTCTTCGAGGGCGAGGTAGAAGATGACGTGGGCCAGCTCCTCGATGCGCTCCAGGCCGTCGCGCACGCTCGCGAGCACCGTGCCGAAGGCGGGTATCGCGTCACCCGGCAGGTTCTGCTCGAAGAGCCGGGCGAGGGTGGGCACGTCGTCGTAGTAGTCGATGTAGTCGAACGCGAAGACGCCGCTGTAATTGCGCGACCAGGCCTGGAAGAGGTTCATGATGGTGCCCTGGGTGGCCACCGCGTGCGCGCCGAGCGCGCTGAGCGTGGTGCTCGCCGACTCGTCCAGGAAGGTCTTGCCGTAGAACTGCGGGTCGGAGAAGGACCAACCGACGTAGTAGTCCCAGATCGTCTTCAACGACATGATCACGGCGTTGTCGTGGAAGGCGTAGGAACCCTGGATGTTCAGGGTGAGCCCCTCGGCGAGCGAGAGGAACCAGCGGTTGGCGTACCGTACGAAGCCCTCGTCGAAGGACTCCTTCACGTCGCGGCCGACCATCTCGGTCACGAAGCTGTTGGCGTAGCCGATCAGGTTCGAGCCCACGGAGTAGTAGGGGTCGGCGAAGACCGCGGCGTCGCCGACGCACGCCCAGCGGTCCTGCGAGAAGACCTGCTGCGAGGAGTGGCTGTAGTTCTTCAGTACGCGGAAGTCGAGCACCGGCAGTTCGCGGATGGCGGGCTCGAAGCCCGGCACGCGCTCGGCGACGAAGTCGATCGCCTTCTCGATGCGGTTGAACTTGGTGACCGGGTGGAGGTCGTCGGAGACGACGATGCCGACGCTGGTGTGGTTGGGGGCGAGCGGGATGGCCCACACCCAGCCGCCCTCGAACATGAAGTGGTTCGTGGACTGCCAGCGCGGTTCGGTGATGCGGTCGTGCCAGGCGGTGTGCTCGGCGCCGACCGCCTGGTCGGTGTCGAGCTTGCCCTCGAGCCGGAACCAGACCGAGTTGTGGGGCTTGGGGTAGCGCTTGGTGAGGTCGAGCTTGCGCTGGAGCAGCCGGTGCCGGCCCGTGGCGTCGACGACCCAGCGGCAGGTGACGGTGGTCGTCTGCTCGCTGTCCTCGTCGACGGCCTGGTACGTGACCCGGTGCGGGGCGTCCTGCTCGCCGAGCTCGATGTCGAGCACCTTGACGCCCTGCGTCAGCTCGGCCCCGGCGGCCGTCGCCACCTCGCGCAGGTGCTCCTCGAAGGAGCCGCGGTTGAGCTGGTAGGACTTCGCCGGGAGGAAGCGGTTGACGCCGAACTCGGCTTCCTCCTGGAGGCCCGAGCCGCCGCCGTAGAAGTACCGGAGCCCCAGCTTCTCGAGGTGGCTCTCCTCCAGGTAGTCGTACAGGCCGAGGACGTGGTGGAAGTAGTACGCGCCCACCTCGACCGAGGACTCGCCGACCTTGTGAGCGGACAGCGGGATCGGCGAGCGCTCGCGCTCGCAGACGAGGACGGAGAGCTCGGGCTGCGCGTCCTTGAGCTGCTTGGCGAGGCAGAGCCCGGCCAGGCCGCCGCCCGCGATGACCACGTCGTAGTCGACACCGCCGAACACGGAGTCAGTACCGCTTTGCCTGCTCACTTTGTACCCACCTTGTCGTTCTGTCGGTTCTCGATGTTGAGGGCGAGGCTCCGGACGGTCCGGTCCGTGTAGGGGTCCGAGACGTCGAGCTGGACCCCGATCCGCGTCTCCACCCGGGAGAGCAGGTCCATCACGCTGAGGGAGTCGCCGCCGAGGTCCAGGAAGTCGTCGTCCAGGCCGATCGGCAGGGGCGCGAACAGCTCCTGCCAGATCTCCAGGAGGGCCGCCTCGGCTTCCGTGGTCGCCTCCGGGCCCGTCGCGCCCTGGCCGACGGTGTTCGCGTACAGGGCCACCAGGGCCTTGTCGTCGATCTTGCCGTGGCGGGTGAGCGGCACGGCGTCGACCGGGATGATCGCCGACGGGACCATGTACTCCGGCAGGTTCTCCTGCGCGACGGCGGCCAGCCGTTCGACGTCGCGGCCGGTGGCGCCCTGCACGAAGGCGAGCAGCAGCGGCGTCTCGGAGTCGGTGGCGTGGCGCAGCACGTGGACGTGGCCGATCGCGGCGTCCTGCGAGAGGACCCGGGCCACGTGGCCCAGCTCGACGCGGCGGCCGCGGATCTTGACCTGGCCGTCCCGGCGCTCGATGAACTCGAGGTCGCCGTTCGCGTGCTGCCGGACGATGTCGCCGGTGCGGTAGACGCGCTTCCCGGCGGCCGGCGGCGCGTCCGGCGTGAAGAACCGCTCCGCGGTCAGCCGCGGGTCGCCCAGGTAGCCGCGGGCCAGGCCCGCCCCGGCCAGGTGGAGCTCTCCGATGCCGTCGGCCGCCACGGGCGCGCCGTCCTCGTCGAGGACGAAGGCCTCGGTGCGGTCGATCGGCTTGCCGATGAGCACGCGCTCGTCGGAGGCCGAGAGGCGGTGGACCGTGGAGCAGACCGCGTTCTCGGAGGGACCGTACTCGTTGTACAGCTCCACCTCCGGGATGCGCAGGAAGTGCTCCCGGGTCAGACCCGAGGTGAACCACTCACCGGCGATCGTGACGCACCGCAGGGACTTCAGCCGCCGGGCTTCCATGCCTTCGAGGAGGCGCTTGTACAGCATCGGGGTGATCAGGAAATGGGTGACGTCCCGGTCCTCCATCAGACCGGTCAGGTACCGCCGGTCGGTGATGCGGTCCCGGCGCGGCAGGAGCAGACGCGCACCGGAGGTGAGGGCGCAGAAGGTGTCCGCCACGGCACTGTCGAAGGACGGCCGCGGGATGGCCAGCGTCACGTCGTCCGGACCGAACCCGTAGTAGGAATTGCGCCACGTCAGCGTGTTGACGATCGCCCGGTGTTCGACGGCCACGCCCTTGGGGCGCCCGGTCGATCCCGATGTGTACACCACGTACGCGAGGTCGGAGGACGTGGCCGCCGGCTCGGGATCGGAGTCCGGCGTGTCGAGGGCGCCGCCCATGACGTCCAGGACGAAGAGCTCGCCGTCGAAGAACATCGCGCCGGCGGCCGCCGACGACTCGATCACCATCGCCCTGGGTGCCACGTCCTCGACGATCCGCTGGGTCACCGCGGGCGGGTTGTCGGGGTCCAGCGGGACGTAGGCACCGCCGGCCTTGAGGGTGGCCAGCATGGCGATGATCACGTCCGGGGGGTTCCGGACGAGGATCGCCACGCGGTCGTCGGGGCGGACTCCGCCGGTGTCCCGCAGATGGTGTGCCAGTCTGTTTGCCCGGCGATTGAGCTCGCCGTAGCTCAAGAATTCGCCTTCGAATTCCAGGGCAGTATGACCCGAAAATCTTCTGGCGCATTCCTCGAAAAGGAAAGTCAGGGTCTTCGGATCGTGATGGTTCATCAACAAGCGTCCCCTGCCGAATTATTGTTGATTTCTCGATTCACAGAGCCTAGCCCGCACAGATAGAAGCGCCCTCTATTCACACTCGAGTGAGCGGACGCGTGCGGACCGCCGCTCGGGCTACGGCCGCGCCGGGTCGGCGACGGGCCAGGTGCGCTCGGCCTGGCCGCGCAGGAGCTCGGCGGTGATGCCGCGTTCGGCGCTCAGTTCGGTGAGGACGCCGGCCTGCTGCACCGGTTCGGCCTCGGGGTCGTACTCGGAGCCGGTGAGGTGCTTGAGCCAGGGTTCGAGGCCCATGGCGTAGGCGTAGACGTGTCGGGCGCCCAGCTGCCGGGCGAGCTGGTCGGCCTGGGCGGCGTTGCTGCCCTTCAGCCGGCGCCCGTTGTTGTGCTCGCGGGAGAGCTTGCCTTCCAGCATCGGGCCGTACAGCCAGTTCAGCGGGGCTCCGACGCATTCGAGGCCGATGAACAGCGCGTCGAGGGGGGTCTCGGTGAGGCCGCGGATATTGCCGAACAGGGCGGGCTCGAGCGGGGTGATGTCGGTGGCGAAGAGGAACCTGCGGCCGCCGGCCTGGACGAGGGGCACCATCTTGGTGCGGATGTCGAGGTCGGCGTGCTCGCCCACGAAGGGGAGGGCGGTGACCTCGACCTGGTCGGCCACGCGGTGGGTCTCGAGCTCGGCGAGCTCCTGGACGTTGGAGAAGCCGAGGGCCTGGAGCATCGCCTTGAGGCTGGGGTCGGGCAGCGATCCGCCGGAGGCCCGGGGCACGAGGATCGTCCCGATGCGGGTGCGGAGCTGGAGCAGGGTCTCGAGCGAGAAGTGGTCGGAGTGGAAGTGGCTGATGACGACGGCGTCGATGTGCCGCGGGAGGTCTTCGAGGGTGTAGTGCTCGTGGCCGTCGCCGGTGTAGCCGATGACCGGGTCGAGGAGGACGGAGGTGGAGCCGGTCTCGATCAGCACGGACGCGTGGTTGAGGTAGCGGACCCGGACGTCTCCCGGCGCGGGCGGGGTGTGCTCGGCGGGCGGCGCGTCGTGGAACAGGGCGGTGAACGCCGGGAGGTCGGCGTCGGCGACCCCGAGGCGCTGCGCGAGCTCCGGGACGTCGACGGGCTCGAGGCGCGCTCCGAACAGGTCGTTCCACAGCGGTGAGTCGAAGGGCAGCTGGATGTCCAGGCGGTCGGGGCGCGGGAGGACGGGGCTGCTGTACACGAAGGGCTGGGGGCTGGGCGCGGCGGTGAGGGAGACGCACTGGCCCTCGCGCTCGTACGCCGGCGAGTCGTACATCAGCGCTTCGAAGAAGCGGAAGTTGGGCCGGTGGGCGGTGTCGTAGACCAGCTCGACCCGGCCGCGCAGGGAGTCCGGGACCAGGGGGTAGATCGGCTCCATCGGGCCGCCGAGCGCCTTCTCGCGCAGCAGGGCGCGGAGTTCGTCTATGTCGTCGGCGAGCTGGAGCTTGGCCTGGCCTTCCTTGACCATGGCCTCGCGCGCCGCCTGGACCTCGTCGTGGGTGGCGCCGTCGGGGTCGAGGAAGGGGGCGCCGTAGCGGTGGGGGTCCGAGGTGACCGCGTCGTGGAGGTGGGGGGCCTTCAAGTAGCTGTCCACGATCGGCAGCAGGCGGTCCCGGAGGTTGAGCGCGCCGGTGTGGGGGGCCAGGAGGTAGGGCCACGCGTACCAGCGGTGCAGCAGGGGCTGAGCCACCACGGACGGGCGGAGGTAGAGCTTCTGGTGTGCGGGCACGGTGTTTCCCTCACTGTCGATGATGTCGGTGGGTGGGTTCGCGGCGTGCGCGTGCGTTCACACGCCGACGGGAGGGCTCGGGGTGTCCGGCCGTGTCCCGGAGGAGAGGTGGGTGCGGCGGGGTGGGAGCCCAGTCCCTTTGCCTCGCGTATTTCTTCATGTCTATCACGAACGTCAGTTCATAAATCCGGCAATTTAGCAGGAGAGTTGCCTGGTTTCACCCCTCACGCACCTCTCCGAATGCGAACACCAGAGCGGCTCTAGGAGAACTCCAGGAGGTATGGATTTCATGGATCCGGACACTTCTCTGGCTTAATTCGACAGGTCTTGGCCAATAACCGGCTTTCGTGAATGCATTCACCGGAGGCCGCGGCGAGCGGTGCCCGCCGGCGCCGGCCCTGCTCGGCGCGACCACGCCCGGGACCGGCGCCGCCCGCCCGGAGCCCGCACTCCGCGTGCGCAACGGACGCAAGCTGGACCGCGGTTCGCTCGTCCTGCCCCCGGGCGGGTTCTGACGGGACCCGGCTCCGTCCGCACCGCGCACGCCGAGAGGTCTCCCCCCATGCCCGTGGCCAGTCCCGATGTCAGCGTCCTGTCCGAGGACTTCGCCGCCGACCCCTACCGCTGCTTCCCGCACCTGCGGGAGCGGAAGACCCGGTCACCGGCGAGCTCCACTTCTTCGGCTCCTCCCCCTTCCCGCCCTTCCTCACCTACTACGTCGCCGACGCCAAGGGTGCGATCACCCACAGCGCCGAAATCCCGGGCGCGACGGCCGCCCTCAAGCACGACTTCGCCATCACCCGCCGCCAAGTGGTCTTCGTCGAGGGCAACGTCACCTTCGACCCGGCCGAGCACTCCGGCATCCCGTACGGGTGGAGCGAGCGGCAGCCCGCCCGCATCGGTGTCATGCCGCGAGGCGGCGACAGCGCCCTGGGGGTCCGCTGGCTCTCCATCGAGCCCGGCAGCCTGCTGCACGTGGCCAACGCGTACGAGGACGGTCAGGGCCGCATCGTCCTGGAAGGCCCCACCGTCGACCGCGAGGGCTTCCGGCTCTCCTGGAACTGGTGGGTCGGGGCCCCCGGCCGCGGCAGCGAGCCCGCCGCCCGCTCGTACACCCGCCGCTGGGTCGTCGATCTGGCCGCCGGCAGCGTCGACGAGCAGATCATCGACGACCTGCCGGTGGAGTTCCCGACCCTCAACGAGGACTACCTGGGCGCCGAGAACCGCTACCAGTACGCCGTCTCCTTCCCCGACGAGAAGGGGTTCGGCGGGTACGGGATCGTCAAGTACGACCGCACCACCGGCGCCCGCCGCATCCACCAGGCCGGTGACGCCCGGCTGCCGAGCGAGGCGGTCTTCGTGCCCGCCGCCCGCGCCACGCCACCGGGTGCCGGCCGGAGTGCACGGCTCCTGGATCCCCGACAGCGCCCTGGGGGACGCCGCGGGCTGAACCGCGGGCCGCCGCCGGGCTCTTGTCCGGACGCGGAGCACGGCGCGCGGTCAGTCCGCCCGCCCCTTCCAGCGCGGCTTCCGGGCCAGGGTCACGGCGCGCAGTGCCCACTCCACCGGCCCGTACGGGTGGTGGGCCAGCCACCAGCGGCTGAAGGCCAGCTGTGCGGCGAAGAGGGCCAGCGCGGTCAGGGTGACGTACGCGGGGGCGAGGCGGCCCACCAGGGCGGCGCCGTAGCCGGTGAACACGAGGGCCAGCACCAGGGACTGGGCGAGGTAGTTGGTCAGCGTCATCCGCCCCGCCGGGGCCAGCGCCGCCTCCAGACGCCGGCCCCGGGGTCCGGCCAGTGTCCGCAGCACCGTGGCCGCGTACGCGGCGGCGAGCAGCGGGGCGGTCAGCACGTCCACGGCAACCGCCACCAGTTGGTACGCCGTACCGGGGTGCGCGTGGGTCGCGTGCGCCCAGACCAGGGCGCCGGCCAGGCCGACGGGGAAGCCGACCCACTGCAGGCGGCGCAGGAACCGCTCGTGGCGGGCGGGGTCCGTGAGCACCCCGCGCTTGCCGGCCGCCAGGCCCAGCAGGAAGGCGGCGAAGGCGGCCGGTGCCTGGAAGAAGGCCAGGACGAACACCATGTCGGGCAGCTGGCGCAGGTGTGCCCCGATCACCGACGCGGCGTCGCCGCGCAGCGCTTCGGTGGCCTGGCGGCCCTGCTCGGTGACGGCTTCGGTGTCGAGGCCGCCGCCCCCGGCGGCGGTGACCGCCCAGGCCAGCAGCAGGTAGCCGGCGGCTATGACGGCGAGCAGGACGACGGCGGTGCCCACGGCGGTGCGCGGCCGGATCCGGTGCACGGCGAGCAGGACGAGGCCGAGCACGGCGTAGGTGGTGAGGATGTCGCCGGGGAAGAGCAGGACCGCGTGGCCGATGCCGAGGACGAACAGGCCCGCGCAGCGCCGCAGGAAGCGGGGCAGGAAGGCGGCGCCGTCGCGGTCGGCGGAGGCCAGCTGGAGGGTGAAGCTGTAGCCGAAGAGGAAGGAGAAGAGCAGGTAGAACTTGGTCTCGAGGAAGACCACGGTGAGCAGGCGGACGGCGGTGTCGAGGGCGGAGCGGAAGGCCGGTTCCTCCACTCCGGAGCCCTGGTAGGCCGAGGCCAGGAAGGTGATGTTGACCAGGAGGATGCCCCAGAGGGCGAAGCCGCGCAGGGCGTCGACGTGGGAGAGGCGCCGTGGTGCGGCCGTCCCGGGCGGCAAGCCGGCTTGCGTGGGTCGGGTGGTCATCGGTTCGCCCCTTCGGCGTCGACGTCGGCGGAACAGAAAACTATCGAACCAAGAACGCTCGTTTCTGATTCGACCGTACTATGCTCATTCGCAGAGCGCGAGGAGCAATTATGGACAGTTCGGCCGGGGCGGAGCCCGCACCCGCCCAGACCGGGATCGGGACACGGACCCTGGTGTTCGGCCTCGTCCGCGAGGACGGCACCGTCGACGGCGGCGAGCTGTACGCCGTCGCCGAGGCGCTCGGCATGACGGACCAGCAGGTCAGGCTGTGCGTCAAACGGCTCGTCGCCGAGGGCCGGTTCACCCAGGAGGGCCGCGGCCGCAAGGCCCGGCTGTACGCCACCGCGGACCCCACCGGCGCCATCGCCCCGGACGCGGAGTACGTCCGCCACGCCTACCGCCAGGACCAGGGCCTCGCTCCCTGGGACGGGACCTGGCACCTGTTCGCCTTCGCCATCCCCGAGACCGCGCGGCAGGCCCGCGACGCCCTGCGCGACGCTTTGCTCCACCTCGGCGCGGCGCCCCTGCAGGGCGGGCTATACGTCAGTGCCAACGCGATCGGCGACATCGTCGAGGCACACGCCCGGCACCTCGGTGTCCTGCCCTCGCTCACCCGCCTGACCAGCCGGGACCTGCGGGTCGGCGAGGAGACCGAACCGGCCCGGCTGGCCGCCCTGCTCTGGCCGCTCCGGCAGATCGCCGAGCGCCACGAGGCGCTCGGCGCGCTCGCCGCGGCCCGCCTCGACCGGCTGGCGGGCCCCGAACCGCCCACCGGGACCGAGCGGCTGACGTACGCCGTCGAGCTGGCCGCGGCCTTCACCACCGCCATGGAACCCGACCCCCTGCTGCCCCCCGAGCTGCTCCCGCAGCCCTGGCCCGGCGCCCGCGCCCGCGCCGCGGCCGCACGCTGCTGGGACGCCCTGGCCACGGCGGACGACGGCGAAGCCCCGGGCCGGCTGCGCCTGTTCCGCCTCTACGATCTGGGCTGACCGCCGGTCAGGAGGCGTCGCCGGCCGCCGCGTAGACCTCCCGCGCCCGCTCTCCGAGCCTCGGGCCCGCCAGCCAGGTGCTGCCCTCCGGGCCGATGGAGGTGTTGCTGACCAGGGCAACCGATCCGGAGGGGTCGCGGGCGAACCATCCGCCGCCCGAGGACCCCCCGGTCATGGTGCAGCCGATGCGGTAGAGGACGGGCTGCCCGCGCCTGACCGCCAGCCGGCCCGGGCGATCCGTGCAGGAGAACATCCGCTCCCCGTCGAAGGGCGCCTCGGCCGGGTACCCCCACGCCCCCATCGCCGGGATCGTCGTCGCCGACGCCGCACCGAACCAGACGGGCGCCGCCTCCCCGATGGTCTCCTCCAGCGAGGCCCCGGTACCCGGGCGCCTGACGTGCAGGACCGCGAAGTCGAACGGGGCGCCGCCACCGCCGCTCGCGGCGCCCTGGGCGATCCACTCGGGCGCGGTTTCGGCCCGGTCCGCCCACCAGGTTCCGAAGGGGGCCACCGCCCGCTCGGCGGCCCGGGCCCGCGCCGCCCCGGTCAGCCCCTCGTTGTTGTACGAGGGCACGAAGACGATGTTGCGGAACCACCGGCCGCCCGCCCCGCCGTGTACGCAGTGCCCGGCCGTCCACACCAGCCCGGACCGGCCGGGGCGGGCGGGGTCCCGTACGGCGGTGGCGGAGCACACGCTCGGCCCTTCGTCCGTGTCGAAGAAGAGCTTCCCGACGACGGCCGCGTTGTCGTGGTAGGAGGTCGCCTCCGGTTTCGCCGCGACCGGGGCGGGTTCGGGGTCGGTCACGTCCACGTCCGCACCGAGATCGCCGGGCACCGCGGTGCCGGCGGGGGCCGCCCCCGCCATCCGGTCGGGGGTCCAGAGCCCCGGGACGACCGGGTTGGCGAAGTCCGCGGGCAGCCGCGGGGAGACGCAGCCGGTGGCGGCGAGGACCAGGGTGAGGGTGAGGGCGAGGGCGGTCAGAGCGGCCCTGGCGGCACGGTGCTGGAACATGGCGGAGGCCCCCGGCGGTCGGCCCGGCCCTGGCGGCCGCGGCATCGGCATACAGCTCGGACACCCGAGCCACGCGGCTCCCGCGGGCGGGGTTCATCCCCGTGCGGCCCGAAACAGAAACGTGACGTTCCGCTCCGCCGCGGTCGGGGCCCGGCAGAAGGTGCTGGCAGCCGCGTCCGCGGGGCCATACGATGCGTCTGCTCGGACACGCGTCCGAGTCACAACTGAATCGCTGTGTGACTGGGGGAAGCCGGTGGGAATCCGGCGCTGACCTGCAACCGTGTGCGGCGCGTGGCGCCGCGAGCCGGAGTGCCCACCGCACGGCGAGTACCGCTTCCCCCTGTCATGGTCTGCAGCACGAAGCCCTGAGCCTCCGGCGCGCCCGGCGGTCCTGCCCGCCGGTCGGGCCGGACGCGTCACGGCGCCGACGGTGCGGCCGGGCCACCGGCGCGGGACCGTGACCCACGCCAGGAAGGCATTCGATGCGCCAGACCCTCGCCCGCAGAGCCCTCGTCACCGCAGCCGTTCTCGGGCTCGCCCTCGCCACCGCGCCCGCGGCGGCCCAGGCCGCGCCGGCGCCCCACACGAACAAGCCCGTCAGGGTGAGCCTGACCGTGCAGGGCCCGGACGGGCTGCTGTTCAAGGGCAAGATCACGTCCAAGGGGCACGACGTCACCACGGCCACCGGCGGCACGCACAAGTGCGACGGCACCAACGGCGGCCAGAACCCGACGCCCGTGCCGACCCCGACCGCCGCGCTGGACGACGCCGCCCGCCTGAACTACTTCGGCTGGGACGGCACCTGGTACGCGTCCTTCGACGACTTCTCGGTCGACACCATCAAGGAGGTCAGCGGCGGCGGTTCGGCGTACTGGAGCATATCCGTCAACGGCACCCCGACTCCGGTGGGCGGCTGCCAGTTCAAGCTGAAGGCCGGCGACCAGGTGGCGTTCACCTGGACCTCGTTCTAGCGCCGGCCGTCCGGCCGGGCCGCGGTGCGCGGGGCGTCCGCCCCGCCCACTCCGGTGATCCGCCGCGCCCGGTCGATCCGCCGGTGGGCCTCCCCCAGCAGCTCCGACGCGTCGGGCTCGGCCGCGTCGGCGCCGGGCGCCTCCCCGGGGAGCATCCGGTCGGCCAGGGCAGCGCCCAGCGCCTCGGCGAGCTCCAGGATGTCGACGAGAGCGCTCTTGGTCGTGCGCAGCCTGGCGACCTGGGCGCCCAGTTGGCGGCGCGCGGCGATCAGGCCCTCGTACTCGCGTGCCGTCACGGCGACCATCGGATACCCGTCGACCTCCACGGCGCGCGGAACCGGTTTACCGGCCACGGCTCCCTCCCCGCCTTCGCAAACACCCTCATTCGCAGTCGAGTTGAGAAGTCATCCAAACACACCGATCCGGTGTATCGCCTCATTCTGGCTGGAACGGGATGTACGGAACCGGTCCGTCCAAAGGGCGTCGAGCGAGGGGGGTGGACTTACTAGGACGTCCAACTATATGTTCGTGGGCACAAGGTCCGCGGTGCAGGGAAGCCGGTGAGAAACCGGCACGGTCCCGCCACTGTGACCGGGGAGTGTGCTGCCATCCACACGCCACTGACGAGGGCTGTCGGGAAGGCGGGCGGCACGCGGGGATCCGGGAGTCAGGATACCGGCCGCGGAACGTTCCGTGTTGTCCACGAGGATGGAGCAGACACGCATGGCACCGGTTTGTACCCACGACCCTGGTGATCCGGCGGAGCGCGCACACCTTTCCGCGCGCTCGTAGTTCCCACGGCCTTCCGCAGCGGCGTGCCCCACCGGGCACGTGCGCCGGTCTGCCGTGCCATCCCCGGATCCACCTGACGAGAGCAGGCTCCCATGGTCCGTGAACTCACCCATTTCATCGGCGGAAAGCACACGACCGGCGCGTCCGGCCTCTTCGCCGACGTCTACGACCCCAACACCGGCGCCGTCCAGGCCCGCGTCCCGCTCGCCGGGCGCGCCGACACCGAGGCCGCCATCGCGGACGCCGAGCGGGCCCAGGCCGAGTGGGGCGCGTGGAACCCCCAGCGCCGCGCCCGCGTCCTGCTCCGCTTCCTCCAGCTGGTAGAGGGAGAAAGGGACTCGATCGCCCGGCTGCTGTCGGCCGAGCACGGCAAGACCGTGGCCGACGCCCACGGCGACCTGCAACGCGGCCTGGAGGTGGTGGAGTTCGCCGCCGGTATCCCGCACCTGCTCAAGGGCGAGTTCACCGACAACGCGGGCTCCGGCATCGATGTGCACTCCCTGCGCGCGCCGCTGGGCGTGGTCGCCGGGATCACCCCCTTCAACTTCCCCGCGATGATCCCGCTGTGGCAGGCTGCGCCCGCGCTGGCCTGCGGGAACTCCTTCATCCTCAAGCCCTCCGAGCGCGACCCCTCGGTCCCGCTGCGGCTCGCCGAGCTCTTCCTGGAGGCGGGGCTGCCGCCGGGCGTGCTCAACGTGGTCAACGGCGGCAAGGAAGCCGTCGACACCCTCCTGGAAGACCCCCGCGTCCATGCCCTGGGCTTCGTCGGGTCCACCCCGATCGCCGCGCACATCTACGCCACCGCCGCCGCCCACGGCAAGCGGGCCCAGTGCTTCGGCGGCGCCAAGAACCACATGATCGTGATGCCGGACGCCGACCTCGACCAGGCCGTCGACGCCCTGATCGGCGCCGGATACGGCTCGGCCGGGGAACGCTGCATGGCCATCGCCGTGGCCGTTCCGGTCGGCGAGGAGACCGCGGACGCCCTGGTCGCGAAGCTGACGGAGCGGATCGCCGCCCTGCGCATCGGCCGCTCCGACGACCCCGAGGCGGACTTCGGCCCGCTGGTGAGCCGCGACGCCCTCGACCGGGTCAACCGCTACGTCGGCATCGGCGCCACCGAGGGCGCCGAACTCGTCGTGGACGGGCGCGGGTTCACCCTGCCCGGACACGAGAACGGCTACTTCGCCGGCGCCTCCCTCTTCGACCGCGTCACCCCGCAGATGCGGATCTACCGCGAGGAGATCTTCGGCCCGGTGCTGAGCGTCGTACGGGCCGCCGACTACGAGGAAGCGCTCCGGCTGCCCACCGAGCACCCGTACGGCAACGGCGTGGCGATCTTCACGCGCGACGGCGACACCGCGAGGGACTTCACCCGCCGGGTGGGCGCGGGGATGGTCGGGGTCAACGTGCCGATCCCCGTCCCGGTGGCCTACCACACCTTCGGCGGCTGGAAGCGCTCCGGCTTCGGGGACCTCAACCAGCACGGCCCGGACTCGATCCGCTTCTACACCCGTACCAAGACCGTCACCTCGCGCTGGCCCTCCGGGGTCAAGGAGGGCGCGAGCTTCACCATCCCCACGATGGGATGAGCGCCGTGACCACCCTCACCGAGGAGCAGCTCGCCCTCGCCGAGGTCACCCTCGACTTCGCGCAGGAGCAGCTGGCGCCGCACGCCGTGGCCTGGGACCAGGACAAGCACTTCCCCGTCGACGTCATCCGCCGGGCCGCCGCCCTCGGCCTGGGCGGGGTCTACGTCCGCGAGGAGCACGGCGGTTCGGGGCTCGGCCGGGCCGACGGGGTCCTCGTCTTCGAGACCCTCGCGACCGGCTGCCCCTCCATCGCCGGATACCTGTCCATCCACAACATGGTCGCCTGGATGGTCGACCGGTACGGGAACGCCGCCCAGCGCGGCCGCTGGCTGCCCGGGCTGTGCTCGGCCGAGACCCTGGGCAGCTACTGCCTGACCGAGCCCGGCGCCGGATCCGACGCGGGCGCCCTGCGCACCCGCGCCGAACGGGACGGCGACCACTACGTCCTGACCGGCGTGAAGCAGTTCATCTCGGGTGCCGGGGCCGCCGGGGTGTACGTCGTCATGGCGCGCACCGGCGCCGCGGGACCCGGCGGGATCTCCGCGTTCGTCGTGGAACGCGAGGACCCGGGGGTCTCCTTCGGGGCCAACGAACGGAAGATGGGCTGGAACGCGCAGCCCACCCGGCAGGTGGTCCTGGACGCGGTGCGCGTCCCCGCCGACCGGCGGCTCGGCGCCGAGGGCGACGGTTTCCGCATCGCCATGAACGGCCTGAACGGCGGCCGCCTCGGCATCGCGGCCTGCTCGCTCGGCGGCGCCCAGACCGCCCTGGACCGCAGCCTGTCGTACCTCGCCGACCGCGAGGCCTTCGGCGGGCGGCTCCTGGACGCCCAGGCGCTGCAGTTCCGGCTCGCCGACATGGCGACGGAACTGGCCGCGGCCCGCGCCCTGGTCAGGCAGGCCGCGCAGGCCCTGGACGCCGGCGATCCGCTGGCTCCGCGGCTGTGCGCGATGGCCAAGCGGTTCGCCACCGACACCGGCTACACGGTCGCCGACCGCGCGCTCCAACTGCACGGCGGCTACGGCTACCTCAGCGAGTACGGCATCGAGAAGATCGTCCGCGACCTGCGGGTCCACCAGATCCTGGAAGGCACCAACGAGGTCATGCGCGTCATCGTCGCGCGCGGACTGACGGAGACCCTGCGATGAACCACGACTCCCCCGAAGACCACGACCACGTCCTGCTGCGCACCGAGGGACACGCCGCGTATGTGACCCTCAACCGCCCCAAGGCCCTCAACGCCCTCACCCACCCCATGGTTCTGCGCATCGACCAGGCGCTCGCCGCCTGGCGCGACGACCCGTCCGTGGAGACCGTCGTGATCGACGGCGCGGGGGAACGCGGGCTGTGCGCCGGCGGTGACATCCGCGCCATCCACGAGGACGCGCGCACGGGCGGCACCGCCTCGGCGGACTTCTGGCGCGACGAGTACCGCCTCAACGCCCGCATCGCCCGCTACCCCAAGCCGTACGTGGCCCTCATGGACGGGATCGTGATGGGCGGCGGGGTCGGGGTCTCGGCCCACGGCACCGTACGGATCGTCACCGAACGCACCCGCGTGGCCATGCCCGAGACCGGCATCGGCTTCGTGCCCGACGTGGGCGGCACCTACCTGCTGGCCCTCGCACCGGGCGAGCTGGGCACCCACCTGGCCCTCACCGGGGCCGCCGTCGGCGCCGCCGACGCCCTCCTGTGTGGCCTGGCCGACCACTTCGTACCGTCGGCGGCGCTGCCGGACCTGGCCCGCGACCTGGCCACCGGCTCCGTGCACGGGGCGCTGGAGCGCCACGTACGACAGCCCCCGCCGGGTGACCTCGCCGCCGCGCGGGAGTGGATCGACGCCTGCTACGCCGCGGACACCGCCGAGGAGATCGTCCGCAGGCTGCTGGCGACGGGGATCCCCGCCGCGCGGGACGCGGCCGCGACCCTGCTGGCGAAGTCCCCGACCGCCGTGAAGGTCACCCTGGCCTCGCTGCGCCGGGCCGGCCGGCTCGGCCCGCTGGAGCGCGTCCTGGAGCAGGAGTACCGCGTCTCCCGCGCCGCGCTGTCCTGCGCCGACCTCGTCGAGGGGATCCGCGCCCAGGTCATCGACAAGGACCGCGATCCGCACTGGTCCCCCGCCACCCTCGAGGCGGTGGGCCCGGCGGACGTGGACCGGTTCTTCGCCCCGCTCGGCGAGCACGAACTGCGCCTCGCCGCGTCCGCATCGTCTCAGGAGGTCGCCTGGTGACCAGTACCGTCGCTTTCATCGGACTCGGCCACATGGGCGGCCCGATGGCCGCCAACCTGGCCAAGGCCGGGCACCGCGTCCTCGGCTTCGACCTCGTCCCGGAGCTGACGGCGGCCGCCGCGGCGGCCGGTGTCGAGCCGGCCGCTTCGGCCGCGGGCGCGGCTGCCGCGGCCGATGTGGTGATCACGATGCTGCCGGCCGGCCGCCACGTGCTCGCCCTGTACCGGGAGCAGGGGCTGCTCGCGGCCGCCCGGCCCGGAACCCTGTTCGTCGACTGCTCCACCATCGACGTGGCCGACGCCCGGACGGCGCACGAGGCGGCCCTCGCCGCCGGGCACCGGGCGCTGGACGCGCCGGTCTCGGGCGGGGTGATGGGCGCCGAGGCCGCCACGCTCACCTTCATGGCCGGGGGCGGGGCGGACGAGTTCGCCCTGGCCGAGCCGCTGTTCGACGCCATGGGCAGGAAGGCCGTGCACTGCGGGACGGCGGGCGCCGGACAGGCCGCGAAGATCTGCAACAACATGATCCTCGCCGTGTCGATGATCGGCGTCAGCGAGGCGTTCGTGCTGGCCGAGAGCCTCGGGCTGGATCACCAGGCCCTCTACGACGTGGCCTCCACGGCGTCCGGCCAGTGCTGGGCGCTGACCGTCAACTGCCCGGTCCCCGGCCCCGTCCCGGCCAGTCCCGCCAACCGCGACTACCGCCCCGGCTTCGCCGCGCCCCTGATGGCCAAGGACCTGGGCCTGGCCGCCAACGCGCTGCGGGCCGGGGGCGTGGACGCGCCGCTCGGCCTCAAGGCCGCCGAGATGTACGCCGCGTTCGCGCAGGGAGAGGGCGCCGCCCTGGACTTCTCGGCGATCGTCCGCACCCTCCGACCGCAGAACGGAACGCCCGCATGAGCTACGAGACCATCCTGCTGGAGCGCAAGGGCCGGGTGGCCCTGCTCACCCTCAACCGGCCGCAGGCCCTCAACGCCCTCAACCTCCAGGTCATGACCGAGGTCGTGGCCGCCGCGGAGGAACTGGACCGGGACCCGGACGTCGGCTGCATCGTGCTGACCGGATCGGCGAAGGCCTTCGCCGCGGGCGCGGACATCAAGGAGATGCGGCCGCGGAGCTACATGGACATGTACCTCTCGGACTGGTTCACCGCCTGGGACCGGCTCGGGCAGGTCCGTACGCCCACGCTCGCGGCCGTCTCCGGCTACGCGCTCGGCGGCGGGTGCGAACTCGCGATGCTCTGCGACATCCTGCTCGCCTCCGACACCGCCGTGTTCGGGCAGCCGGAGATCAAGCTCGGTGTCATTCCCGGTATCGGCGGCTCCCAGCGGCTCACCCGGGCCGTCGGCAAGGCCAAGGCCATGGAGCTCTGCCTGACCGGGCGCACCATGGGGGCGGAGGAGGCCGAGCGTGCCGGGCTGGTCTCGCGGATCGTTCCGGCCGACGAGCTGCTCGCCGAGGCGCTCTCCGTGGCCGAGACCGTCGCCGGGATGTCGAAGCCGGTCGCGATGATGGCCAAGGAGGCCGTGAACCGGGCCTTCGAGACCACCCTCACCGAGGGCGTCCGCTTCGAACGGCGGCTGTTCCACGCGGTGTTCGCGACCGCCGATCAGAAGGAGGGCATGACCGCCTTCGTGGACAAGCGCCCGGCGCACTTCACGCACGGCTGAGGCCGCGGGCGGGTCCGGGGGCCGCGGGTCCGGTCGCCGGTGCGGACAGGTGCGGGGCCCTCCCCGGAGGGAAGGGCCCCGCACCCCGCCGGATCAGGCGCCCCAGCGCAGGGCGATGGTGTCGCCCACGTTGATCACCTTGTTGCGGGCGGCGCCGGCGAAGGCGGAGCCGTCGACGCTGACCTTCCAGGTGTTCGAGCCGCTGTTGGCCTTGCCGTTGACGGCGGTGATGGTGCCGGTTCCCGAGGAGGGGGTCACGCTCGTGACGCAGCCGGCCGGAGTGGCCCCGCCGGCCGCGGCGTTCAGGACGTCGCCGAGCGTGGTCGTCGTACCGGTCGGGGTGAAGGCGACGGAGCAGACCTTCAGGCCGCCGGCGCCGTCGTCGACGGTGAGGGCCAGCTTGGTGGCGGTGCCGGCGGTGAAGGAGCCCGCGGAGACCCACTGCGGGGCGCCCGGGGTGACCGGGACCGGCGGGGCCGTCGTGAACCCGCCGCCGACCACGGCGCGCAGGGCGTCGATGGAGGCGTAGGCGGTCGGGGTGGTGTCGGCCGGCTTGTACTTGAAGCCGCCCGCCGGGTTGAACTGGTTGGCGATCAGGAAGTCGATCGGGGTCTTGCCGGAGGGGGTCAGGAAGTCGCCGGTCTGCGGGTTGATGCCGCAGGCGTTGAGCCCGGCGACGCCCCAGCCGTTGGAGCTGGTGTTGACCCCGTAGAGGGAGTTGAACGCGCCGGTGGTGGCGAGCCTGCCCTTGAGGAAGTTCTTGCCCTGGACCACGTCGGGGTCGGTGTTGGGGACGCCCGAGACGCACAGGGCGGCCATCGCCGCTCCGGTCATGTCCACGTCGCCCTGGGCGGCCAGCGCGGTGGGGTTGCCCTCGGCCTTGCTGAAGGTCCAGCCGCCGTCGTTGTGCTGGTTGGCCCGGATCCGGGCGACCATCGAGTCGGTCAGCGCCTGCGGGATCCGCGTGCCGCCGGCCTGCGTCTTGGCGCCGCCGAGCGAGAGCGCCGCGAAGACGGTGCCGTTGAAGTTGCCGGACGGGCCGAAGTAGCCCGCCTCGGCGGTCTGCCAGTAGGAGTAGACGTTGGCTATGAGGTTCCTCGAGTCCGAGACGCGCGCCGGGTCGATGCCCGCCGCGTACGCGTTCAGCGTGCCGCGCTCGTAGTCGGTGACCACGGGGGTGGCGGACGGCCAGCCGGGCGTCGAGAGCAGGTTGCGGTAGACGGTCCGGGCGTTCTTCGTCGTGTCACCGCCCGGGGCCACGTCGACGACGGCCGTACCGGCCGCGGCGAAGGCGCTGAACGCCCACTCGTTGGACAGTCCGGCACCGGCGTACGAACCGTCCGCCGCCTGGAGGGACTTGAGGTAGGCGACGCCGTTCGTCTTGGAGGTGGCGATCTGCGCGGGCGTCGAGGTCGCGAACGCGGGCAGCGCGGTGAGGGCGAAGGCGCCGAGCGCCGCGGGCACGGCGAGCGCGAGGCGGCGGGAGGTACGGGGACGGGACATGGCCTGCTCCTGGAATCGGCGGACGCCGGCCGGGCCTTGGCTCCACCGGCCCTGTTCGGACGCGGGCGGGCATGGCTGAGGCCGCCGTCCGCAGCGCGTGGTACGGCTTCTCTGTGTGCGTTGCCGTATGGGCATTCGGGCTCGGGAACGGCCCCCGCCGTCCCACACCGCTGCGCGTCAGCCCCGGATTCTCACCAGGTTCCCCCATGTGGCAGCCCTGGACGCTACCCGAGTGATCAAGGGTCCGCCAGCAGCCGGATCGAGGGGCGCTGGAGACCCCCGGGCAGTGAGACGGACACCACCTTGACGGTCCGCACGGATCCGTGTTGCACTCCGGCTGATAAGCACTCAGCACCAGGGGAAGCCGGTCGAATTCCGGCGCTGACCCGCAACCGTAGGCCCGGCACCGTCCCGGGCGAGCCGGATCACCTGGAGCGGATCACAGTACGAAGAGCGCCGTCGCGGACTACGGCGTGGTCGTCACCGCCTCCTCACGGCGCAGTCGTGCGGGGGCGCGTCGCCACGCTGCGAACCCGCCCGGCAGAGACGAGGGGCCGCGGTGGGGACCGAACAGCAGGATGAACGGCATACGCACACCAGACGGCGGCTGCTGTCCCTGGCGACCGCGGCCTTCCTGACGCTCGGTGCGGGAGTGGCGTTCCTCACGGTGCCGACCGCCGCCAACGCCGACCCCATCGAGCAGTGCACGGCCACCACCGGCGCGGTCGTCGCCGTCGACTTCGGCCCGTTCGGCGGCAAGGTCGAGCGGGGCTGCGACACCACGCCCACCACGGGCTACGAGCTGCTGCGGACGGCCGGGTTCGGCCTGGACGGCACCGAGCACGACGGTGACGCCTTCGTGTGCCGCATCGGCTTCGGCGCCTTCAACTCCGGGGTGAAGTACCCCACTCCGGACAAGGAGGACTGCGTCCTCACCCCGCAGGCCACCGCCTACTGGTCGTACTGGCACGCCTCGCCGGGCGAGAAGAAGTGGACCTACAGCTCGTTCGGCGCCCAGGCCCGCAACCCGAAGCCCGGCGACGTGGACGCCTGGGTCTTCGGCGGGACCGATGTCGGCGGCACCTCCGGCAAGCCCACCTTCTCCCCCGACGACGTGCGGGCCGGCGGCGCGGGCCCCTCGCCCGACCCCACCGGCCCGAAGCCGCCGGAGGTACCGCCGGGCGCGGTCGACCTCCCCGCCGCCACCCGCTGGCTGACCGGCAGGCTGATCGACGGCGAGCGCGTCCTCAAGGCTGACTCCACCGACCCGGACTACCTCGCGACCACCGAGGTGGTCTACGCCCTGGCCGCGACCGACCCCAAGAGCCCCGCCGCCCAGAAGGCCGCCGCCTTCCTCGCCACCCCCGCGCACACGGAGGCGTACGCCTACCCGGCCGGCAAGGACCAGGCCCCCGACGCCACCGCCGCGGCCCGCCTCGCGCTCGTCGCCGAGGCCACCGGCAAGGACCCCCGCGCCTTCGGCGGACGCGACCTGCTCGGCGACCTCGTGAAGTACGTCTGCACCAGCGGAGCCGACGCCCCCGAGCCGGTCCCCGGCTGCCTCACCAAGGGCGACTTCCGCACCCCGTACCAGGCCGAGGGCCAGGCCCTGGCCGTGATCGCCCTGCTGAACGGCGGGGTGACACCGCCCGCGGACGCCGTGAACCGGCTGACCGCCTTCCAGTGCGAGGACGGCGGCTTCAGCGGCATGCTGCTGCGCGCCGGGGAATGGTGCGACAGCGACGCGGCCTCCACCGGGCTGATGTCCCTGGCCCTCAAGCGGGCCGGCGGCCACGACGCGGCCGTGGCCAAGGGCCGCGCGTACCTGAAGACGGCCCAGTTCCCGACCGGGTCCCTGCCGGCCGCCTCGTACACCACGGTCGGCAGCGCCTTCGCCACCGGCGTGGGCGCCCAGGCCATGCGCGCGCTCGGTGACCCGCTGTTCGCCGACGCCGCCGTCTCCTGGCTGTCCAGGGAGCAGCTGATGCCCGACGGCCCCTTCCCGTTCGAGGAGCCGGAGACCAACCCGGTGCTGATGGCCACCACCGCGGCCACCATCGCCGGCGCCAAGACGGACCTCGTGGCGCTCACCACGAAGAAGCCCGTCCCGCCGAAGCCGTCCCCGGACCCGACGCAGCCGTCCCCGGACCCCACACAGCCCGTGCCCGGTGAGGGGCCCGACCTGAAGAAGGGCTCGGCCTACCTCACCGACCGGACCCGCCTGGTCCTGGGCCGGTACTACGAGAACAGCCCCGGCAGCGGCTTCGCCGACTACGGCCTGACCATCGACGGCGCCTACGCGCTCGCCGCCACCGGCGAGGACAACACCGCCCTGCGCAACATCGTCGACTTCCTCGACAAGGGCGGCAAGGACGGCAAGGGCCGCGGCGTCCACGACTGGACCCGGATCGGTACGAAGTACGCGGGCGGCGGCTCCATCGGCAAGACGGCCGTCCTCGCGGAGGCCGTGGGCCGCGACCCCCGGAACTTCGGCGGCCAGAACCTGATCGCCGAACTCGCCAAGGCCGTCTGCCCGGCCAAGTCCCCGAAGCCGGACCGCTCCTGCGCCGACAAGGGCGCCTACACCAACGCCACGTCCGTCTTCTCCCAGTCCCTCGGCGTCATCGCCCAGGTCCGCGCGGGCGAGACGGCCGCCGCGGGAGAGCCGATCGCCTACCTGAAGAGCCTCCAGGAGCCCTCGGGTGCCTGGCCCAGCCTGATCGGCGAGCCCAGCCAGGCCGAGGTGGACTCCACCGCCATGGCCGCGATGGCCCTGGACCTGCTGCCGGACGCCGCCTCGCAGGCCGCGGTGGACAAGGCGCTCGCCTGGCTGGCGAGCCGGCAGAAGGAGGACGGCGGCTTCCCCGGCGCCTCCGGCAACTCGGTCAACTCGGCCGCGCTGGCCGTACAGGGCATGTCCCTGGACCGCGCGAAGTACACGGAGCGCATCGCCAAGGCCCGCGCGTTCCTCGCAGCGCAGCAGAACACCGACGGCGGGTTCAACGTCGCCAAGGGCGGCCAGCCCGGCTCCGACGTCCGCGCCTCCACGCAGGCCGTGGGCGGGGCCACCGGGATCTCCTTCGGCACCCTCCGGCGCAGCCTGGACGGCACCACCCCGCAGCCCGTCCCCAGCAGTTCGGTCCAGCCCTCCGGCTCGCCCTCCGCGCCCGTCATCGTGACCCCGGGCGAGGACACCGGCGGGACCGGCTCCGGTTCGGGCGGCGGCCTCGCCGCCACCGGCGTCCAGGCCGGCGGCCTCGCCGCCGCGGCCCTGGCCCTGGTCCTCGGCGGCTGGGGCGCCACCCGGGCCGCGCGCAGGCGCCGTACCGCCGCAGGAGGCGAACGATGACCGGCCGCCTCCTGCGCGCCCTGACCCGCTCGGCCGCCGCGCTCGGGCTGACGGTGGCGGCGCTCGCCGCCACCGCGGCCCCGGCCGGGGCGGCCCCGCAGCCGATGGGCCAGTGCACCACCTCGTCCGGAGTCGTCCTCGCCGTGGACTTCAGCCACTGGGGCGGTCCGGTGTACCGCTCCTGCGGGACCACGCCCACCACCGGCTACGAACTCCTCAACCAGGGCGGCTGGGCCACCACCGGCACCGGCCACGACGGCCCCGCCTTCATCTGCCGCATCGGCTACAGCGGCCACCAGGGCGGCAGGCAGTACCCGACCCCGCAGCAGGACGACTGCGTCCTGACCCCGCCGGCCTCCGCCTACTGGTCGTACTGGCACGCGGGCCCGGGCCAGAACACGTGGGAGTACAGCCAGCTCGGGGCGATGCTCTACAAGCCGAAGCCCGGCAGCGTCGACCTGTGGATCTTCGGGGGCACCAACATCGAGGGCACCGAGGGCAAGCCCACCGTCACCCCCGACCAGCTGCGCGCCAAGAACGCCCAGCCGACCGGCGGAGGCCAGCCGGCGCCCAAGGACACCCGTACGGCGGCTCCCCTGCCCCCGAACGTCAACACCGGTCCCAAGCCGGAGAACCCGCCCCCGGCCGAGGCGCCTCCCGCGACGACACCGCCGCCCAGCCCGTCGGCGAGCCCCTCCGCGAGCGCGTCCCCGACACCCTCGGCGTCGGCGTCCGCCACCGCTCCGGCGGTGGCGGCGCCCGCTTCCGGTCCCGAGGTGGTGGAGGCGGCGCCCGCCGCCGACGCCGCCCATGACGCGGGCTCGTATCTGCCCGCCGTGGCCACCGGGGCGCTGGTGCTGCTGATCGGCGCCGCCGCCGTGTTCGCGGCCCGACGCCGCCGTCGTACGGAGTAGCCGCGTGCCGCGCACCACCACGGCGGCCCCGGCCGCGCCGCCTGCCCCGGATCCTGCACCCCGTCGCCTGGTGGATCTGGGCACTCGCCCTGGCCACCGCCGTCAGCCGCACCAACAACCCGCTGCTGCTCTTCCTCGTCCTCGCCGTCCTCGGCTACGTCATCACCATGCGGCGCACCGAGGCCCCCTGGGCGCGGGGGTTCAAGTACTACCTGTACCTGGCGCTCACCGTCGTCGCGATCCGGGTGGTGTTCCGGGCCGTCTTCGCCACCGGCATCACGCCCCGCGACCACTTCCTCTTCTCGCTCCCCCACATCCCGACCCCCGACTGGTACGCGGGCATCCAGCTCGGCGGCCCGGTCTCGCTGGAGGCCCTGCTGTCCGCGGCCACCGACGGGCTGCGGCTGGCGTGCATGCTGTGCTGCATCGGCGCGGCCAACACCCTCGCCAACCCCAAGCGGGCCCTGCGCGTCCTGCCCGGCGCCCTGTACGAACTCGGCGTCGCCGTCACCGTGTCCATCAGCGTCGCCCCCCAACTGGTCCAGAGCGTCCAGCGGGTGCACCGGGCCCGCCGGCTGCGGGCCGGACGCACCAAGGGCCTGCGGGCGCTGCGCGGCATCGTCGTCCCGGTGCTGGAAGACGCCCTGGAACGCTCGCTGCGGCTGGCCGCCGCCATGGACTCGCGCGGCTACGGGCGTGCCGGCACCGCCACCCGCCGCTCGCGCCGGCTGACCGGGGCGCTGATGCTGCTCGGCATGTGCGGGCTGTGCGCGGGCGCCTACGGGCTCCTCGACGCCACCGCGCCGCGGCTGCTGGGGCTGCCCGCGATGGGCGCGGGCGCGCTGCTCTGCTTCGCCGGGCTGCGCCTGGGCGGCCGCCGGATCACCCGCACCACCTACCGGCCCGATCCGTGGCGCTTCGCCGAATGGGCCGTCGCCGGCTGCGGCGTCCTGTCCGCCGCGCTGCTCTTCTCGAACGCCGGATTCAACGCCGCCGAGCTCAACCCGTCCATCTATCCGCTCAGCTGGCCGACCCTGCCCCTCGTCCCGGCCGCCGCGATCCTGCTCGCCGGAGCCGCCGGCTTCCTGGCCCCGCCCCCGAGCCCGCCCGCCCGGCCGGCCGTCCCCGCACAGCGCACCGAGGAATCCAAGTGATCACCTTCGACCAGGTCACCGTCCAGTACGAGGACACGGCCGAACCGGTCCTGCGGGACGTGGACCTGACCGTCGAGGAGGGCGAGCTCTGCCTCGTCGTCGGCCACACCGGCGTCGGCAAGTCCACGCTCCTCGGCGCCGTCAACGGCCTCGTCCCGCATTTCACCGGGGGCACGCTCCACGGCCGGGTCCTGGTCGACGGCCGCGACACCGCGGACCATCCGCCCCGCGAACTCGCCGACATCGTGGGCGTGGTGGGGCAGGACCCGCTCGACGGGTTCGTCACCGACACCGTCGAGGAGGAACTCGCCTACGCCATGGAGCAGCTGGCCATCGCCCCGGCCACCATGCGCAAGCGCGTCGAGGAGACCCTCGACCTCCTCGGGCTCGCCGACCTGCGCCACCGCGCCCTCCACGAGCTCTCCGGCGGCCAGCAGCAGCGCGTCGCGATCGGCTCCGTGCTGACCGCGCACCCGCGGATCCTCGTCCTGGACGAGCCCACCTCGGCCCTCGACCCCACGGCCGCCGAGGAGGTCCTCGCGGCGGTCACCCGCCTCGTCCACGACCTCGGCGTCACCGTGCTGCTCGCCGAACACCGCCTGGAGCGCGTGGTCCAGTACGCCGACCGCGTCATCCACCTGCCCGGCAACGGCCGTGTCGTGTCGGGGCCGCCCGCCGAGATCTTCCGTACCTCGTCCATCGCCCCGCCGATCGTGGAACTCGGCCGCAGCGCGGGCTGGACCCCGCTGGCCCTGTCGATCCGCGACGCCCGGCGCGCGGCGGCGCCGCTGCGCACCCGGCTGGCCGACACGGCTCCCCCGCCGGTCCGGCCCGCGGGCGCCGCGGACCGGCCGGAGCTGCTCGCGGCGCGCGGCGTCACCGTCGCCTACCACGGTGTACCGGCCGTCCGCGAGGTCGACCTCACCCTGCACGGCGGCGAGGTCACCGCACTGATGGGCCGCAACGGCTCCGGGAAGTCCTCGCTGCTGTGGGCCCTCCAGGGCTCCGGGCCCCGCAAGGCCGGATCGGTGGCCGTCGGGGCTCCGGACGGTCTGAAGCCGCGGGATCCGCAGAAGCTCTCCGCCGCGGAGGCCCGGCAGCTGGTCGGCCTGGTCCCCCAGACCCCCACCGACCTCCTCTACCTCGAATCGGTCAAGCAGGAACTCGACCAGGCCGACGTGGAGTCGGGGGTCGCCCCGGACGGGATACGGGCCCGCGCCATCCTGGACCGGCTGGCGCCCGGCATCCCCGGGACCACCCACCCCCGCGACCTGTCCGAGGGCCAGAAGCTCGCCCTGGTCCTCGCGATCCAGCTGGCCGCGGCGCCCCGGGTGCTGCTGCTGGACGAGCCCACGCGCGGGCTGGACTACCGCGCCAAGAGCGAGCTGATCCGCATCGTCGACGACCTGGCCGCGGAGGGGCGGGCGATCGTGATCTCCACCCACGACGTGGAGTTCGTCGCCCGGGCCGCCGACCGGGTCGTGGTCATGGCCGAGGGGGACGTCGTCGCCGACGGCCCCACCACCGAGGTCATCGTCGCCTCCCCCGTCTTCGCCCCCCAGACCGCGAAGATCCTGGCCCCGCTGCCCTTCCTCACCGTGGACCAGCTGGCCCTCGTACTGCCCGCCGACGGAACGGACCCGCAGGCGTGAGCACGTACACCGCGGCCATCCGCATCCGCGCCCGCGCCGGGATCGTCATCGCGATGGCGGCCTTCCTCGGAGTCGTCGCGTTCTTCTGGCCGTTCCTCGTCGCGCCGGGGAAGTTCGGCTCGAACTACGCCCCGCCGCTGATCTTCGGCGTCCTGCTCGTGATCGTGCTCTGCGTGGTGATCTCCGAGATCGCCGAGGGCGGGATCAACTCCAAGGCCCTGGCCATGCTGGGGGTGCTGTCCGCCGTCAACGCGGCGATCCGCCCGCTCGGCGCGGGCACCGCCGGGATCGAGACGGTCTTCTTCATCCTGGTCCTGGCCGGGCGGGTCTACGGCCCGGGCTTCGGCTTCACCCTGGGCTGCACCTCGCTGTTCGCCTCCGCGCTCATCACGGGCGGGGTCGGGCCGTGGATGCCGTACCAGATGTTCGGCTGCGCCTTCGTCGGCATGCTCGCCGGCTTCCTCCCGAGGGCGACCGGCCGCCGCGAGGTCGCGATGCTGGCCGTCTACGGCTCGGTCTCCGGCTACCTCTTCGGCTTCCTGCTCAACCTGTCCTTCTGGCCGTTCTCCCTGGACCCGAACAGTTCCATCGCCTACCTGCCCGGCCTGCCCTTCACCGAGCAGTTCCAGCGCTACCTCGCCTTCGACCTGGCCACCTCGCTGGGCTGGGACACCGGCCGGGCGGTCACCAACCTGATCTGCATCACCCTGGCCGGGCCCGCCGTCCTCACCGTCTTCCGGCGGGCGGCCCGCAAGGCCCGCTTCCAGGCACCGGTGCGCTTCGCCCCGGAGCAGCCGGCGAAATGAGCCCGCCTGCCGGGTCGTGCCCGCCGCGGCCGCTACGGGCACGACCCGGCAGGGCCGCTACTGCCAGTCGTCCCACGGCGGGTCCATCTCGTCCAGGTCGAAGGGCGGCTCCTCGTCGTAAGAGGCCGCCCGGCCGGACGCCGGCGCCGCGGGTGCTGCGGGTGCGGGTGCTGCGGGTGCGGGTTCTGCGGCTGCGCGTTCCGCGGCTGCGGGTGCTGCGGCCGGGACGGACTCCGCCGCGGGCGGGCCCGCGGGGGCCGGGACCGCGGCGTGGGACTCGGCGAGGGTGTCGAGGACGCCCTCGCCGTACTTGGCGAGCTTGGCCTCGCCGACCCCGCCGATCGTGCCCAGCTCCTCCACGCTGCCGGGCAGCCGCGTCGCGATCTCCCGCAGCGTCGCGTCGTGGAAGACCACGTACGCGGGCACGCCCTGCTCGCGCGCGGTCGCGGCCCGCCAGGCGCGCAGCGCCTCGAAGACCGGTACGGCGGCCGCGGGCAGGTCGGCCGGGATGCGGGAGCCCTTCCCCTTGCCCGACGCGGAGTCCTTCCGGGCCGGGGCGGCGACCGCCTTCTCCTTGCGCATCGGGACGCTGCGGCGTCCGCCCAGCACCTCGCCGCTGTCGTCCGTCAGCACGAGCGTGCCGTAGTCGCCCTCCACCGCCAGCAGCCGCAGCGCCAGCAGCTGGCGCACGACGCTCCGCCACTCCGCGGTGCCCAGGTCCGCACCGACGCCGAACACCGACAGGGCGTCGTGGTCGAACTGGATGACCTTCGCGGTCTTCTTGCCCTGCAGGATGTCGATAATCTGCCCGGCGCCGAACTTCTGGCGCCGTTCCTTCGCCAGCCGCCACACCGTGGACAGCAGCTTCTGCGCGGCCACCGTCCCGTCCCAGGACTCGGCCGGCGTCAGACACGTGTCGCAGTTGCCGCACGGCTCGCCGGACTGCCCGAAGTACTCCAGCAGCCGGGTCCGGCGGCAGTCGACCGTCTCGCACAGCGCGAGCATCGCGTCCAGGTGCATGCCCAGGGAGCGGCGGTGCGCGTCGTCTCCCTCGGAGCCGTCGATGAGCTTGCGCTGCTGCACCACGTCCTGCAGGCCGTACGCGAGCCAGGCCGTGGCCGGTTCGCCGTCGCGCCCGGCGCGGCCGGTCTCCTGGTAGTAGCCCTCGACCGACTTGGGCAGGTCCAGGTGCGCGACGAAGCGCACGTCCGGCTTGTCGATGCCCATGCCGAAGGCGATCGTGGCCACCACCACGACCCCGTCCTCCCGCAGGAAGCGCGCCTGGTTCGCGGCGCGCGTACGGGCGTCCATGCCGGCGTGGTAGGCCACGGCATCGATGCCGTTCTCCACCAGGGAGGCCGCGGTCTTCTCCACCGAGGCCCGCGAGAGGCAGTAGACGACTCCCGCGTCCCCCTCGTGCTCGGTCCGGATCAGCTCCAGCAGCTGCTTGAGCGGGTTGTTCTTCCCGACGATGCGGTACTGGATGTTCGGCCGGTCGAAACTGGCGACGAAGTGCCGGGCGTCCTCCAGACCGAGCCGCGCCACGATCTCGGCGTGGGTGGCCTCGGTGGCCGTGGCGGTCAGCGCGATCCGCGGCACCTTCGGCCACCGCTCGTGCAGCATCGACAGCGCCAGGTAGTCGGGCCGGAAGTCGTGGCCCCACTGGGCGACGCAGTGCGCCTCGTCGATCGCGAACAGCGACACCCTGCCCCGGTCGAGCAGCCGCTGCGCGCTCTCGGTGCGCAGCCGCTCGGGGGCCAGGTACAGCAGGTCCAGCTCGTCCGCGAGGAAGGCCTGCTCGACGGCCTGCCGCTCGTACGGGTCCTGCGTGGAGTTGAGGAATCCGGCCCGGACCCCGAGGGCGGTGAGCGCGTTGACCTGGTCCTGCATCAGCGCGATCAGCGGGGAGATCACGACGCCGGTGCCTTCTCTGACGAGCGCCGGGATCTGGTAGCAGAGCGACTTGCCGCCGCCGGTCGGCATCAGCACGAGGGCGTCACCGCCGCCGACCACCTGCTCGATGATCTCCTGCTGCTCACCGCGGAAGGAGCTGTAACCGAAGACGCGGTGCAGTACCTGCAGCGCGTCGGTGGTCTCGGGGGACGCGTCCGGAAGGGCCATTCACGAAGCCTAACGGCTCCCGCCGACACCCCCGGTCCGTCCGCCCGTACCTGTGGACAACCGCCTGTCAAGTGACGAACAGCCGGGGCTACGGCTCCGTCCCCGCGCCCGGCACGGTGGAAGCCGATCGTCCCGCGCCACGGCGGGACGGCCCCGCCACCTGGAACGGAGTGCCTCGATGGACCGTCGCGCAGGGGTCTTCGTGACCCGTCGTCCCCGGCTCGTCCTCCTGGCCGCGCTCGCGTTCCTCGTGCTGTCCGTCGTGTTCGGGGCCGGGGCGACCGGCCGGCTGAAGAGCCAGGGGTACGACGATCCGCGCTCCGAGTCCAGCCGCGCCGCCCAGGCGGCGGCCGAGCACCTGGGGGCCTCGCCCAACCTGGTCCTCGTCGCCCAGACCCGCGCCGGGTCGGTCGACGACCCGGCGGCCCGGAGCGAGGGCGAGGCGCTGACCAGGCGCCTGACCGCCCAGGCCGGGGTGGGCTCCGTGAGCTCGTACTGGACCGGCCGCGCGGCGGAGCTGCGCAGCCGGGACGGCGGGGCGGCCATGCTGCTCGCGCACGTCGACGGAGAGGGCGAACGGCTCTCGGCGCGGATCAAACAGCTGCGCGACGAGCTGGCCACCCCGGCCGACGCCGCCTCCCGGACGCCCCTGACGGTGCGGGTCGGCGGGTCGGCGCTCGTCGACGCCGAGCTCCAGGACCTCGCCGAGTCCGACCTGAAGCGGGCCGAGGCCGTCGTCCTGCCCGGAACCCTGATCCTGCTGGTCCTGGTCTTCGGCAGTGTGGTGGCCGCCGCGCTGCCGCTGCTGATCGGCGTGCTGGCCATCGCCGGGACGCTGCTGGTGCTGAGCGTGCTCGGCGCCGTCACCGACGTGTCCGTGTTCGCGCTGAACCTCACCACGGCCCTCGGCCTCGGGCTGGGCATCGACTACGGACTGCTGGTCGTCTCGCGGTTCCGCGAGGAGCTCGCCGCCGGATACCGGCCGCGCAACGCCGCGATCCGGACCGTGCGCACGGCCGGCCACACCATCGGCTTCAGCGCCGCCACGGTCTCGGCCGCGCTCGCGACGCTGCTGGTGTTCCCGCCGTACTTCCTGCGCTCCTTCGCCTACGCGGGAATCGCCGTGGTGGCCATCGCGGCGGTGAGCGCCGTGACCGTGCTGCCCGCCCTGCTCGCGCTGCTGGGACCGCGGGTGAACGCCTGGGCCGTGCCCTGGCGCCGCCGGGCCCGCGACGGCTCGGGGTCCCGCTTCTGGGAGGGGCTGGCGCGGATCGTCGTACGCCGCCCGCTGATCGCGGCGCTGCCGGTGGTCGGCCTGCTGGTGCTGCTCGCCGCGCCGTTCGCCCACGCCGGTTTCGCCACTCCCGACGACCGGGCGCTGCCGGTGAGCGCGTCCAGCCGGCAGACCGGGGACCTGGTGCGCGGCGCGTTCGACATGAAGGGCTCCAGTGCGCTCACGGTCCTCATGACGGGCGAGGCCTCCGCGTCGGCTCGCGAGGAGTACGCCCGCCGGCTGTCCGCGCTCCCGCACGTCGCACAGGTCTCGCCGGTCACGGCGCCGGCCGGCGGCGGCCCGGTGCGGCTCTCCGTGGTGCCGCGGGTCGACCCCCAGTCGAGCGCCGCGCAGCGGCTGGTGCGCGAGATCCGCGAGGCTCCCGCCCCGGAAGGCACCGAGGTGCTGGTCGGAGGGCCCAGCGCGGTGCTGGTCGACGCGAAGGCGACGGTCGGCGACCGGCTGCCGCTGGCCCTGTCCGTGATCACCGTCACCACGTTCCTGCTGCTCCTCGGCTTCACGCGCAGTCTGCTGCTGCCGCTGAAGGCCATCGCGCTGAACGCGCTGAGCCTCGCGGCCGTCCTCGGTGCCATGGTCTGGATCTTCCAGTCGGGCCATCTGAGCCACCTGCTCGGCTTCACGCCCGGACCGCTCAGCACGACCATGCCGGTGCTGCTGTTCTGCATCGTCTTCGGGCTGTCGGTGGACTACGAGGTGTTCGTCCTCGCGCGCATCAAGGAGGCCCACGACGCCGGGCAGGACAACGCCGCCTCGATCGTCTCGGGCATCGCCCACACGGGCGGGATCGTCACGACCGCCGGCGCGCTGCTCGCGTTCACCCTGCTGAGCTTCGGCACCTCCCGGGTCTCCCTGCTGCAGTTCTTCGGGATCGGCGCGGGCCTCGGCGTGCTCCTCGACGCCACGCTCGTGCGGGGCGTCCTCGTACCGGCGCTCATGCGCCTGGCCGGTGACCTGAACTGGTGGGCGCCGCGGCTGCTGAGGCCCAAGGCGCCGCTCGCGCCCCGTCCGCCGCCCGGCGTCCAGGGGAGGTGCCCCGCGGCGCTCGGCCGGACCCCGGTCCGCACCCCCCTCTGCGCGCACGTACCGCCGCGCCGCTGCGCCCCGGCGCGCCGCTGACCGCCCGCTCGCCGCACGTGAAGAACACCTCACCCCTCACTCCTGCCACTTTCGCCCTGCCCGCCACTCAGGCCACTCCCGACTCTCCCGCCACTCCCGACAAGGAAGAACCGTCATGTCTGACATCGCCATCACCGGACTCGGCTGCCGCTTCCCCGGAGCCCCCGACATCCGCGCCTACTGGGAGCTCCTGCTGAGCGGGGAGCGGCAGTTCGCCGGAGTGCCGAAGGAGCGCTGGAACCACGAGACCTTCCACGAGCCCGGCAACCGGTCCGCGCCCAACGCCGCCTACACCGACCGGGTCGCCTTCCTGGAGGACGTGGACCGCTTCGACGCCCTGCACTACGGGGTGCCGCCCGCGCGCGCCCGGGCCATGGACCCGCAGCACCGGCTGATGCTCGACGTGGCCCGCGAGGCCCTCGACGACGCCGGGATGGGCCGCGGGGACTTCGACCGGGAGAACACCGGGGTGTTCCTCGGGCTGTCGGTGTCCGAGTACAAGGACCTGATGTCGGCCCCGATCCGGGCCATCAGCCTGGCCGAGGAGTCCCTCGCCGAGGACGACCGCGACGGCCGCGACGCCGTCCGGGAGCGGGCGGGCCGGCTCGGCACCATCCAGAGCTTCACGCTGCCCGGCAGCCTGCTCAACATGGCGTCCGGCACCATCAGCCGGCAGTTCGACCTCGGCGGCCCCAGCTTCGCCGTGGACGCCGCCTGCTCCGGCTCGCTGGTCGCCCTGGACCAGGCGATGGCCCACGTACGCCAGGGCACCTGCCGGATCGCCGTCGTCGGCGGCGTCTACCTCAACCTCACCCCCGACAGCCTGGTCGGCTTCTCCCGGCTCCGCGCCCTGTCGGCCACGGGGGTGTGCCGGCCCTTCGACGAGGAGGCCGACGGGTTCGTCCTCGGCGAGGGCGCCGGGGCCGTCGTCATACGGCCGCTGGCCGACGCGCTCGCCGCCGGCGACCGGATCTACGCCGTGGTCAAGGGCATCGGCTCGGCCAACGACGGCGCCTCCCCCGGGCCGCTGGTGCCCACGTCCGACGGGCAGCTGCGCGCCATGCGCCGGGCCTACGAGGACGCGGCGGTCGCCCCCTCCTCGGTCGGTTTCATCGAGGCCCACGGCACCGGCACCGCGGTCGGCGACCGCGCCGAGGTCGAGGCGCTGCGCCGGCTGCGCACCGAGTACCCCGACGACGACCCCGCCCTGTGCTACCTCGCCTCGGGCAAGGCCCTGATCGGGCACGGGCTGTCCGCGGCGGGCATCGCCGGGCTGATCAAGACGGCCCTGGTCGTGCACCACGGGACGATCGTGCCGCAGCCGCGCACCACGCCCCACCCGGACCTGGGCATCTCCGCCGCGGGCCTGCGCATCGCCGACAGCGCACGGCCCTGGCCGGGCGCGGGCGCCCCGCGGCGGGCGGCCGTCAGCTCGTTCGGATTCGGCGGCACGAACGTGCACGTGGTGCTGGAGGAGCAGCCGCCCCCGGCCCTGCGCCGCCTCTCGGTGCGCACCGAAGCCTCCGTACCGCACCTCGTGCTGCTGTCGGCCGGCAGCCGTGAGCTGCTGGACCGGCACATCGGCGAGGTCCTCGACGCCCTGGACCGCTCCCCGCGCGCCCCGCTCCCGGCGGTGGCGCACACCCTGGGCGGGCGCGGGCCGCTGACGGCCCGGCTCGCGATCGTGGCCCGCGGCACGGAGGAGTTCACCGAGCGGCTGCGGCGGGCCCGCGGGCAGCTCGCCGACGGGGCCGGCCGCGGCCGGGGCGACGGAACCGGGGGCGACCTCGGCGAGGGCGCCTTCGCCGCCGACGCCCCGCTGCCGGCCGAGCGGCGCCGCATCGCCTTCCTCTTCCCCGGCCAGGGCAGTCAGCGGCCGGGCATGATGCGGGACCTGTACGAGCGCTTCACCGGCTTCCGTTCGGCCGTCGACGCCCTCTCCGCCGTGGCCCGCCGGGACGGCGGCTTCGACCTCGCCGACCTGCTGTACGGCGGCGGCCACGGCGACCCCGAGGAGCTCGGGCGGCGGCTCGCCGCCACCGAGGTGTGCCAGCCGCTGCTCGGTACCGTCCAGCTCGCGGCCACCCGCCTCCTCGCCGACTGCGGCGTCAGCCCCGATCTCGTACTCGGCCACAGCGTCGGCGAGTTCGCGGCGGCCGCGGCGGCCGGGGCCCTCACCGACGAGGGCGCCGTCCGGCTCCTGGTGCACCGGGGCGCGGCCCTGCGGGACGCCGGGGCCGGCCTCGGGGGCGGAATGCTCGCCGTGCAGAGCGACGAGGAGACCTGCCGCCGGCTGCTGCACGGCATCGACGGCGTGTGGCCCGCCTGCTTCAACCAGCGGCGGCAGGTCGTGGTCAGCGGCACCCCGGCCGGGCTCGCCGCGATGCGGCGGGCCTGCGCCGAAGCGGGGATCGCCACCGCCGCGCTCGACGTGTCCCACCCCTTCCACTCGCCGCTGATGGCCGGGGCCGACGAGACGATGCGCGCGGGCCTCGCCGGCCGCCCGATCGGCGGTCCCGTCCTGCCGTTCGTGTCCTCGGTGGACGCGGCGGTCTGCGCCGACCCCGAGCGGCTGCGCGAGCTGTGGGCCGGGCACGCGTCCGCGCCGGTCCGCTTCGGCGACGCCGTCGCCACCGCCTACGACCAGGGAGCCCGCGTGTTCGTCCAGGTCAGCGGCGGCAGCTCGCTGCTCGCCTCGGTCCGGCGCGACCTCGCGGGCCACGGCGACGTGCACGTCGTCCCGGCCGCGGGCACGGCCCCCGACGGGGGACGCGGCTTCGTGCTGGCCCTCGCCCGGCTCGCGGTCCTCGGCGCCCCGGTCGACCCGCGCGCCCTGGTCCCCCGGGAGGAGCGCCTGCTGCTGGACCTGCCGGTGGCACGACTCGACAACCAGTCCTACTGGGTGTCCGCCCGGGGCCCCGCGCGACAGGACGCCCCCGCCGGCCCGGTCCCGGTCCGGCCCGCACCGTCCGAGGAGAACCCGATGGACCAGCCCGCGGACCTTCCGGTGGGCGAACTGCTCGAACTGGCCCGGCAGCAGGTGACCCTGCTGACGCGCCTCACCACGGCGCTCCCGACCCCGGCCGCCGCCCCGGCGCCGACCGGCCCCGCCGCAGAGGCCACCCCGACCGCCCCGACCCCCGCCACCCCGGCCCCCGCCACTCCGACCCACGTCACCCCGACCCCCGTCACCCCGACCCACGTCACCCCGGCCCCCGCCACTCCGGCCCCCGTCACTCCGGCTCCCGTCACCCCCGTGGCCCTGGTGCCGCCCGCCGCCCACGTGGCGACGGCGCCCGGGCCGGCGCCGGCCGGGGACCTCGGCGAGGTGACCGCCGCGGTGCTCGGGCACGTGGCCCGGATCAGTGCGTTCCCGGTGGACCGGCTGCGCGCGGACCAGCTCCTGGTCGACGAGCTCGGGTTCGACTCGCTGATGCTGACCGACCTGTTCACCGCGCTCAAGCGGCAGTGGCCGTCGTGGACGTTCGACGACTCGACCGCCGACCGGCCGACGCCCGGCAGGATCGCCGCCCTGATCGCGGGCGCCGTCCAGGACCCCGCCCCGGCGGCCGTCCCCGTACAGCGCGCCGACCACCACGCCGGCGAGGCGCCGGAGGACGTCCGCGCGCGGGAGCCCGAGCCGGCTCCCGCCCCCGCCGCGCTGCCCGAGGAGCACACGCGGATCGAGTGCTTCCCGGAGGTCGCCGCGCACGGCGAGCGCATCGCCTCGCTCACCGGCCTGGGGCTGGCGAACCCGTACTTCCTCGTCCACGAGGGCGGTATGACGGACACGACCGTCGTCGGCGGCCGGGAGCTCCTCTCGTTCTCCGGTTACAACTACCTGGGCATGGCCACGCACCCCCGGGTGAACCAGGCGGCCAAGGAGGCCATCGAGCGCTACGGCACGTCGGCGTCCGCCAGCCGGCTGCTGTCCGGCAGCCGTCCGCTGCACCTGGAACTCGACGCCGAACTCGCCGGCCTGCTCGGCTGCGAGGCCGCGGTCACCCTCGCCAACGGCCACGCCACCAACGTGACCGTGATCGGCCACCTCGTCGGGCCCGGAGACCTGGTCGTCCACGACTCCCTGGCCCACGACAGCATCCTCCAGGGGTGCCGGCTCTCCGGCGCGACCCGGCGGCCGTTCCCGCACAACGACGCGGCCGCCCTCGACGCCGTCCTCACGCAGGTCCGCCACCAGTACCGGCGGGTGCTCGTCGTCATCGAGGGCGTGTACAGCATGGACGGCGACATCGCCGACCTGCCCGCCCTCGTCGAGGTCAAGGACCGGCACGGTGCGCTGCTGATGATCGACGAGGCGCACAGCATCGGGACGATCGGTGCGACGGGGCGCGGCATCGGCGAGTACTTCGGCATCGACCGCTCGGCGGTGGAGCTGTGGTCGGGCACGCTGTCCAAGGCCATGGCGAGCTGCGGCGGCTACGTGGCGGGCAGCCGCGCGGTCGTCGAGTACCTGCGCTACACCGTCCCCGGTTTCATCTTCAGCGCCGGGATGACCCCGGCCGACACCGCCGCCTCCCTGACGGCCCTGCGCGTGCTGCGGGCCGAGCCGGAGCGCGTCGCGCGCCTCGCGGAGAACGCCGCGCTGTTCGTCCGCCTCGCGCGGGACGCGGGCATCGACATCGGGGACAGCCACGACACGGCGATCGTCCCGTGCATCGTCGGGGACTCGCTGAAGACCCTGCGCCTCGCCGAGGCCCTGTTCGAGCACGGCATCAGCGTCAATCCGATCCTCTACCCGGCCGTGCCCGAGGAGATGGCCCGACTGCGCTTCTTCGTCACCCGTGACCACACGCCCGACCAGATCCGGCAGGCCGTGACCGCGCTGGAGCGCGAGCTGCGGAGCCTGGCCACCGCCACCGCCCCCGCCCCCGCCACGGCCTGACCCCCGTCATGGACACCGCGCCCGGCCTCTTCCGGCCGATCACACCGGGCGCCCCGCACCGGTGGGGCGGGGCCCTCCTCGCCGTGGCCCGGCGCGGCGGCCTCCGCGGGATGCCGGCCCTGTCGGCCCTGTCGGCCCTGTCGGCCGCCGAACGGCGCGCGGCCGACGCGCTGCCGCCGCGGCGACGAGCCGAGTGGGTGGCCGGCCGGCTGCTCGCCAAGCGCCTGGCCGGCGAGCTGCTCGCGGTGGCGCAGGACGGCGTGGAGGTCCTGGCGCGCGCCGACGGCAGCCCGTACGTGCTGGTGGGCGGCAGCCCGGTGCCCGGCGTGCACCTCTCCCTCAGCCACACCCGCGACCACGTCGCGGCGGCCCTCGCGCCGGAACCGGTCGGCGTGGACCTGTGCGAGACCTCCTCGGCCGAGGCGGTACTCCGGGTCGCGGACCACGCCCTGTCCCCCCGGGAGCTCTCCCTGATCGGCACGGACCGGCCCGAGGCCCTGGCCGGCGCCTGGGCCCTGAAGGAAGCCGCGGTCAAGGCGGACCGGAGCGGCGTCTTCGGCGCCGCTCCGCGCCGCATCGCGATCCTGGGCCTGTGCCCGCCCGTACTCGGCGGACGGCGCCGCGCGATGGTGTGGCGGGCGGACGGCGCGGTCCTCGCCCTCGTCCTCGCACCCGGGGCCGCGCGGCCGTGACGGCACTGCGTTGGTGCTCCTCGCCCGGCCGGATCATGCTTGTCAGTGGAGCCCCTGGCCGTGCAGGTTGCCGCGGATCAGCGGCAGAGGAATAGCGAGGGTGAGATGACCGACGCCTCCCATGAGCCGGCCTACACCGCCACGGCCACCCTCAGCGAGCAGGGCGTCGTGACCGAGTGGAGCGAGGAGGCCGGTCGGCTGCTGGGCTACGCGGCCTCCGAGGTGGTGGGCCTGTCCGCGGCCAGCCTGCTCGCCGACGGCCCCGGTGACACGGCGTGGCGGATGCCGCCCGGGCAGGAGCGGTGGAGCGGCACGGTGGCGCTGCGGCACCGGGACGGTCGGCGGCTGGAGACGGGGCTGCTCGCGCACCGCTGGACGTCCACCGGCGGGACGGCCAAGTGGTTCGTGGTCTCCGCGGTGCCGGGCGGGATCCGCGCGTCGTGGGGCGACCGGCTCGAGGAGTCGGCGTTCACCCAGTCCCCCTGCTTCCTGGCGGTCTTCGACGCGGACCTGCGGCTGGTGCGGGCCAATGCCGGCATGGAGCGCACGCTGGCGCTGAGCGAGGCCGAGATGCGCGGGCTGCGGCTGCCGGAGATCGCGCCGGATCCGGTCGGCGACGAGACCGAGCGCAGGATGCGCCTGGTGCTGGAGACCGGTGAGCCGCAGCACGTGCACGCCTTCGTCCGTCCCGCGGGGGCGAGTACGGAACACGGTTGGGCGACCTCGCTGGCGCCCCTGCGGGACCGGGACGGGCGGGTGCAGGGGGTGTTCCTGGCCGCGCACGACAGGACCGGGATCGAGGGTGAGCGGCAGCTGATGCTGCTGCCGGACGACGGCGGCGCGCGCATCGGCACCACCATGGACAGCACCCGCACCGCGCAGGAACTGGCCGAGGCCGCCGTGCCCCGGTTCGCGGACTTCGCGCTGGTAGACCTGCTGGAGCCCCCCGCGCGCGGCGAGGAGCCCGCCGACGGCCAGGTCGCGGGGCCGGTCACGGTGTCGCGCACCGCCGCGCGGTCGGTCCTGGAGGGAACTCCCGAGTCGCCGGTCGCGGTCGGCGGGACGACCGTCTACCCGCCGCTGTCACCCCCGGTGGAGTGCCTGGCGGCGGGCCGCGGCGCCGTGTACGCGACGGCCGACGCGGCGGTCGCCCGGTGGGCCGCCGAGGATCCCGGGGCCGCCTGGATCGGGGAGTCGGGGACGCACTCGATGATGGTGGTGCCGCTGCGGGCCGGCGGCACCGCGGTCGGCCTCGCGCTGTTCGGCCGGCACCGGCGCCGGGAGCCGTTCCAGCCGGAGGACCTGTGGCTGGCCCAGGAGCTCGCGGGCCGGGCCGCCGTCAGCATGCACAAGGCGCGCCGGTTCAGCCGGGAGCACACCAGCACGATGACCCTCCAGCGCAGCCTGCTCCCGCAGACGCTGCCCGCGCACGCGGCGCTGGAGACCGCCTCCCGCTACCTGCCCGCCGGCACCGACGCGGGCGTGGGCGGCGACTGGTTCGACGTGATCCCGCTGTCGGGCGCGCGGGTGGCGCTGGTCGTGGGCGATGTCGTCGGCCACGGCATGCGGGCCGCCGCCACCATGGGCCGGCTGCGCACGGCGGTACGCACGCTGGCCGATGTCGACCTGCCGCCCGACGAGCTGCTCACCCACCTCGACGACCTGATCATCCACCTGGCCGCGGACGAGGCCGACCGGGACGCGGCCGGGGAGGCCGCCGGGGGCATCGGGACCACCTGTCTGTACGTGGTCTACGACCCGGTCACCCGGCACTGCACCGTCGCCCGGGCCGGCCACCCGCCGCCCGTGGTGGTCTCCCCCGAGGGCTCGGTGTACCTCCTCGACGTGCCGGCCGGACCGCCGCTGGGCCTGGGCGGGCTGCCCTTCGAGCCCGTCGACGTCGAGCTTCCCGAGGGCAGCGTCATCGCCCTGTACACGGACGGTCTGCTGCAGGCGCGCGAGCACGACATCGACGAGGCCCTGGACGGCATGTTCGCGGCCCTCGCCCGTCCCGCCGCCACCCTGGACACGATCTGCGACCGCGTGCTGACGGCGATGCTGACCCACCCTCCCGAGGACGACGTCGCCCTGCTCGTGGCCCGTACCCGGGCCCTGCACGCCGACAAGGTGGTCGTCTGGGACCTGCCCTCGGACCCCTCCGTGGTCGCCGGCGCCCGCCGGTACACCACCGAGCAGCTGACGGCCTGGGGGCTGGACGAGGCCGCGTTCGTCGCCGAGCTCGTGGTCAGCGAGCTGGTCACCAACGCCATCCGCTACGGCCAGCCGCCGATCCAGCTGCGGCTGATCCACGAGAACGACACCTTGATCTGCGAGGTGTCCGACTCCAGCAACACCGCCCCGCACCTGCGGCGGGCCCGGACCTTCGACGAGGGCGGGCGGGGGCTGCTGCTGGTCGCGCAGCTCGCCCAGCGCTGGGGCACCCGGCACGCGCCCATCGGCAAGACCATCTGGGCCGAGCAGACCCTCGTCGGGTACTAGGTACTAGGCGCGGGTGGCGCGCCGGGTGCGGGAGTGCCTGTGACGCGCCTGTGACAGTCGGCGGACAGCGTCATGAACTCGCGGGAGGAATCTCTTTATCAGGGACATACGGCGACATTCGCTGACAAGTCCCCTGCTTCCGAGGACGTGAGCAGTGATGACCGAACCGCTCCGCCGGAGGAAATCATGAGCCTCACACTCGTCGCGCCGCAGACCGAAGCCACCGCACCCGCGCTGGCCCCGCGTGAGCAGGAGGCGCTGCGCCACATCGCCGCAGGGTGCACCTATCTGCAGACGGCCCGCAACATGGGGCTCTCCAAGCACACGGTCGACGCCTACCTCCGCCGGATCCGCGCCAAGCTGGGCGCCAACACCACGGCGGAACTGACCCGGCTGGCGATCTCCCTGGGGATGTGAGCCGCCCGGCCCACGGCCCGGAAGGCCGCGGCACTCAAGGCCCCGTTCCTCGGCGCAGCGGCCCTCACACCGGGCCGCGGAAGACCGGCCCGGCCCAGGCCGGAGGCTCCGGCAGCGGCACCTCGTCCTCCGTACTCCCGGGGGGCGGGGTGCCGCTGCGCTGTCCGGCCCCGTTCCCGGTGGCGGCCCGCAGCGCGGCCACGAACTCCAGGCAGGACCCGTAGCGGTCCTCGGGCACCTTCGCCAGGGCCCGTGCCATGACCTCATCGGCGGCGCGTGCGACGTCCGGCCTCCTCTCCGTCAGGAGAGGGGGCTGGTCGTACTGGTGCGCCCAGAGCAGGGCCGCGGCGTCGTCGCGCTCGAAGGGCGGCCCGCCGGCGAGGGTCTCGTAGACGACGCACGCCAGGCTGTAGAGGTCGCACCTGCCGTCCACCGGCCGCCCGGAGATCTGTTCCGGCGCCATATAGTCGAGCGTGCCGACGAACTCGCCCGTGGTGGTGAACCCGGTCAGCGAGAGCGCCTTCTTCGTCAGGCCGAAGTCCGTCAGGTAGATGTGTTCGGGGTGCTCGCTGTCGGTTCCCGCGGCCACCAGGATGTTGCCGGGCTTGACGTCCCGGTGCACCAGATCGTGCTCGTGGGCCGCGTCGAGGGCGGAGGCCACCTGGGCGGCGATGCGCAGCGCGGTCTGGACGGGGAGCGGGCCCTCCCGGTCCAGCAGGACGCGCAGGTCCAGGCCGGAGACGTAGCGCATGGCGATGTACAGGACGCCGTGGGTCTCGCCGGCTTCGAAGATGGGCACGATGTGCGGGTGGTCGATCGAGGCGGCCACCCGTGATTCGTGGGTGAAGCGGCGCCGGAAGGTGTCGTCGCGAGCCCGCTCCGGGGCGATCAGCTTGAGGGCGACCGTACGGTCCAGGCGCAGGTCCTTGGCGCAGTAGACGACGGCCATGCCGCCGCGGCCGAGCATGCGCTCGACCCGGTAGCCCGCGATCTGCTTCCCGATCAGGGCGGAGGGCCGGCCCGTGTAGCTGCTCAGGTTCGGTGCCGTCATGCCGACCCCGTCCTCGCTCGTCCGTGACCAGCCGTACCCAGAAGTCTATCGAGTGATCCACACGAGTGCCCGCCACCCGCCGGAGCGGGTGACGGGCACGGGGAGGGTGGCGGGTGGTCCGCCGGCCGCGGCGGGAGTCAGCCTTCGCCACCGTCGCCGCCGCGGCCGCCCTGGCCGCTGGTCTGGCAGCCGACGCCGACGCAGAACCCGCCGTCGCCGCCGAGGCCACCGGTACCGCCGTCGCCGCCGGGGCGCGCGGCCCCGCCGTTGCCGCCGTTGCCCCCGTTGACGCTGCCGTTGCAGACGCCGACGCAGACTCCGCCCCTGCCGCCGTTCTGGCCGTTGCCGCCCGTCCCGCCGTTGGCGCCGGATCCGCCGTTGCCGCTGCCGTCGCACACCCCGGCGCAGACCCCGCCCGCGCTGCCGTTGGTGCCGTTCACCGATCCGCTGCACTTGCCCGCGCAGACCTTGTCCCCGACGCGGACGCTGCCGTTGCCCACCTGGACGTCGCCGAACGAGCCGCTGCCGAAGCGGCCGCCGCCGGACCCGCTGTCACCGCTGCCGAACGTGGCGGCGTACTGCTGGCTGCCGAGGGCCTCGACCTGCTGGACGGGCTGGACCGAGGGCGCTGCCGGGGCCGCCATGGCGGCGGGGGTCACGGCACCGGCGCCGAGCAGGGTCGCCGAGACGACGAGACCGAGACGGAACTTCCAAGAACGTCGCTTGCGCATGAGCTTCTCCTTGTCTGGACATCGGTTTCGAGAAACGGGCCGGCGGTTCGTCCGCCGGCCCGTCGGCCCTCGGTCAGGCGAGGCTGTCTCCCATCAGGGCGAACCAGTCGCCGTCCACGTACTGCCGCTTCCAGGTGTCGAGCTGCTCCTCCGGGATGTCGTACTTCTTGGAGATCTTCTCCTTCGTCTCGTCCGAGTCGTCGGCCAGCAGGGTCAGCACGATGCGCACCTTGTCCACCACCGTCAGATCCGACTTCTTCTTGTCGGGCAGGTCCTCGAACCCGAGGAGGCAGCCCACGCTGCCGGGCTTGCCGGGCTCGCCCGGCTGACCGGGCTGACCGCCCTTGCCGCCCTCGCCGCCCTTGCCCCCCTTGCCGCCTTCGCCGCCCCCGACGCAGGTGGTGGGCAGGTCGGCCACGACAGCCGTGGTGACGCCTGCCGGGGTGTGGTGCACCGAAGCCTGCGCGGCGACGGCGGTACCGGTGACCAGTGCGAACGTGGTCGCGGCCAGGATGAGCGGGCGCTGCCAGGAATTCGTGAACATGGGGTTCTCCAGAGCTGTGGTCAAGAAGAGGCAAGAAGAGGGGGTGGAGGAGGGGAATCGGGGGTGGGGCGGGGCGGGGTGGAGGCCCGGAGGCCTCCACCCGTGGGGCCGGGAGTGGCTGTCAGAAGAGGGAGCCGCCTCCGTTTCCGGCGTCGCCGCCGATGCCGCCGATCACGCCGCCGAAGCCGCCGTCGCCCGCGTCCCCGCCGTCACCGCCGTTGAAGAAGCTGAAGCCGCCGTCACCGCCGTCGCCGCCGGCGCCGCCGACCAGCCGGCCGTCGCCACCGCCGCCGCCACCGCCGCCTTCGCCGCCCTCGATGATTCCGAAGCCGCCGTCGCCGCCGTCACCGCCGGCGCCGCCGATGCGGCCCTCGCCGCCACCGCCGCCGCCACCGCCGCCACCGCCGACCAGGAGCCCGTCGCCGCCGGCGCCGCCGTCGCCACCCTCACCGCCGGTGCCGTTGACGCTGCCGCCACCGGCGCCGCCGGAGCCGCCGCCGCCACCGACGAGGCCGCCGCCACCGCCCTTGCCGCCCTTGCCTCCGGCCCCACCGTCCTCCACGAACGAGACGACGTGGTTGGGCACCGGAGCCGCCATCGCCGTAGAGGCGGGGAGGAGGACCCCTCCACCGATCACAGCGGCGGAAGCGACCAGCGTGGCGATACGCATCTTGCGGTTCATGATTTTCTCCCAGCTATTCAAAGTGAGTATTCGAATTCCCCGGTGATTCGGGGCGGTGCGGTTGTCTGTTGCCTCATTTCGTTTCCGGTGAGGCCCGCACCACAAGTAAGCCCCGGCGGGTACACCGGGGTCATGTTCCGGAAAGTCGGGGCTTGACACGCCCCTAAAGGTCGGATAAAAGCCCGCCCGCCCGCACCGCGCCACACCGCCCTGACCGGGTACGGAAGACCCCCGGGACATTGGTCCTATAGCGAGCGGTGGCCCGCGGCGGCCACAGTAGTGACCACGGCGAGGGCGAGCGGCACAGGCCACGAGGGAGTGATGATGACTCGGATATCGATAGATCCCGGACGCTTCAGCCAGTTCGGCGAGGCCACCGGAAGCACTTTCTGCCTGGTCACGAACCCCGAATTGATCGATCAGTTCGAGATCGTCGAATCCGCCGCCTACAAGGGCTATCTCACGATCCCGATGGGCACGGGCGACCGTTTCGAGGACATCCTCGAAAAGCGGATCCCGGAACCCGCCCACATTCTGGTGGTCTCACCGCACCGGTTCTTCGAGTCCCCGGACCCCGATCTGGTGGGGCAGCGGAAGATCATGGGCATGGCGTGCAACTCGACGCCCACCACCCTCGAGGAGATCCGGCACTTCCTCGGGATCATGGAGCGGACCTCGTCGGCCGACCAGGCGGCGTTCTGCGACACGTTCTTCGAGCTCGCCGAAGAGGCCGACCACCTGGTGTACGCCGACCCCGTGCACGGCACCCGGGCCGTACTCGACCACCTGCGCGACGGCCTGGTGTGGAACCAGCAGGCCGGCCCGCTCGAGTGGGGTGACCAGCAGATCGTGCCGTCGGGCGAGATCAGCGTGCTGCCGGTGGAGATCAGGGAGTTCGACGAGGCCCTGAAACTGCCGCTGGAGGGCGAGATCACGCTGCGCGGCTACCCGATCCTCCACAACGGCACCCCGTCCTTCTCCCGGACCGACCAGGCCCGCATCCACTCCCAGCTCTGGTCGATGCGCGACAACGCCATCAAGGCCAAGGTCGAGGACGGCAGGATCACGCGCCTGGAGGCGCTGGACCCGGGAGCCGCGCCGGCCGTGGCGATGCTGGAGCAGATGTTCGCGGTGGACTCCCGCTACCGGATCGTGTGGGAGATCGGCCACGCGCTGAACACCTCGCTCGACATCCTCCCCGGCAACCACGCCATGAACGAGGTGTACGGCGGCACGGAAGGCTGCCTGCACTACGGCCTCGGCCTCACCCCGTACACCCAATACCACCTGGACATCATTTCGCCCGACACGCGCGTCCTCACGAGCAATGGACTGGCGCTGATCGGCCACCCGGACCACCCCACGGTGGAGAGGGTCGTCACCGCGGATTAGCGGCTTTCGACCATCGGACCGTTCGGGGTGAATGCAACAGAATCCGATTCAAACAGGAGGTGACTGTCATGAAGAAGATCAAGGTGCAGAAGAACCGTAACTACCTGGGCACGCTCCTGGGCTGAGTACCGACCCGTGGGGGGGGGGGGGGGCTCCCCCCCCAAAAACACAGCATGCGGTCGAGGAC